>JAZLCR010000020.1:0-10421 GCA_045614345.1 Candidatus Onthoplasma sp. | reverse complement strand
ATTTTGGTCTTTTTTTTTGTGAAAATATGAAGATTTTAATCACAAGTTAATTTAAAAGTTAAAAAATTTTAACAAAATTTGTAAAGAAAACTTTTCTTCATATAATAAAAATGTAAAGTTTTGTTTACAGTTGTATGGCCGTTAATTGAAAACGAAAATTTATATATATTTTATTGCAAAACGCCCAAAGGGTGTTTTAATGGGTGCAATCATCATGTTGACATTATATATTTTATATAACATTGGAGTTCTGTAATGGATAAAGAATTAATTTTAAAAAACAACTTAAAAAGGTACAGTTTAGAGCAGCCTTTATCCAAAGAAGAACTTGCTCGCGTGGTTGGGTCAACAAGATAAACCATCATATCAATTGAGAAAGGGAATATTCAGCCCAACAGCAAAGTTGGCACTTCTTTTGTGTGTTGCGCTTAACAAAAAGTTTGAGGAATTATTTTATTTCTAAATATTGACAAAGAGTTTCTTTAATGATAATATTCTCATGATTTAAGGAAAAGTTTATGAAATATGAAGAAATTTTAAATAAAATTTTAGAAATTAATCAAAAGTTTGTAAAAGCAGATAAGGAAAACACACCTGAACTATATTTTGAAATGTTACACTCTTATTTAATTGAAATTTTTAGTGGTGTAACAGAAGAACAGTATAATGATCTTGCTAAACCTTTTCGCGAAACACTTAAAAAGTTTGAAAAGGAATTGCTTGATTGTTGTTCAATGACATATTATGAAAACTATCAAGAGTATATAAAAGAACATGGTCTATTTAAGAAAATTCAGGAAAAAGAATTTAAAGATCAAATTAAAACCATAACAAAATGTAAACAAACAATAGGCTATATTGTTGAAGCAGATGAAGGACTTAATATTTAAGTCTTTTTTCTTTTTAAAAATCCCTTTGACAAAAGGTATAACTTTTGTTATACTAACTTTCATGAGCAGACAAGATAAAATTAGAAATTTTTGTATCGTGGCGCATATTGATCACGGTAAAAGTACCTTAGCAGATAGATTGATGGAGTTCACAAACACAGTTGCAAAACGTGATATGGCTGAGCAACTTTTAGATAGTATGGACATTGAACGTGAACGCGGAATAACAATTAAGTTAACGCCTGCAACAATGAAATATACGTATAATGGCGAAGAATATACCCTAAACCTTATTGACACTCCAGGGCATGTTGACTTTTCTTATGAGGTAAGCCGTTCACTTGCCGCTTGTGAAGGTGCAATTTTGGTTGTTGATGCTTCTCAAGGTGTTCAAGCACAAACCTTAGCAAATGTTTATTTGGCATTAGATGCAAACCTTGAAATTTTGCCGGTTTTAAATAAAATTGATCTTCCAAGTGCAGATGTCCCTGCAACAAAAAAAGAAATTGAAGATATAATTGGAATTCCTTGCGATGAAGCATGTGAAATAAGTGCAAAAACTGGCTTGAATATTCAAAGCGTTTTAGATGCGGTTGTAAAATATGTTCCTGCACCAAAGGGAGAAGAAAACGCACCTCTTAAAGCACTCATTTTTGACAGTTACTATGATAGTTACAAGGGCGCTGTTAGTATGGTTAGAATTATGGATGGAGAAGTGAAAGTTGGTGATGAAATTCTCTTCATGCAAACAAAAAAATCTTTCACTGTAACCGAGGTTGGTGTTTATAAACCTCAAGCAGTTCCTGTTGATTGCTTAAGAGCGGGCGATGTTGGTTATATTGCCGCATCAATTAAAACTGTTAGAGACACTAAAGTTGGTGACACAATAACTCTAAAAAACAATCCAATTGATAAAGCATTGGATGGATATAAAGAAGCAACAAGTGTAGTGTTCTGTGGTATTTTCCCTCTTGATGGAGACAAATATCAAGAACTTAATGACGCTCTTGAAAAGCTTAAACTTAATGATGCAAGCATAAACTTCCAAAAAGAAACATCTTTAGCGTTAGGACATGGTTTTAGATGTGGTTTCTTAGGACTATTGCATATGGAAATCATAACTGAAAGATTGGAGCGTGAATTTGGTCTTGATATCATCACAACCGCACCAAGTGTTGAATATAAGATTTGGGACAAAAAGGGTAAGGAATATGACGTAACAAACCCAACAGAAATGCCAGCGGTTAACAACATTGAAAAAATGGAAGAACCAATCGTTAAAATGGAAATAATCACCCCAAAGGAATATTTGGGCGGCATTATGGACTTGTGCGCTGACCGCCGTGGTGTTTATCACGATATGCAATATATCGATGCTAACAGAACAAAGTTGATTTACACAATGCCTTTAAATGAAATAGTTTATGATTTCTTTGATAAAATTAAGTCAATAAGCAAGGGTTATGCAAGCATGGATTATGAAATTGCTGGATATCAAGAAAGCGACCTTGTTAAACTTGACATACTGCTTAATGGTGACATTTGTGATGCCCTTTCAATTATTGTGCATAAAGACAAGGCCTATCCAAGAGGTAGAGCACTTTGTGAAAGGCTCAAAACCGTTATTCCACGTCACTTATTTGAAATTCCAATTCAGGCTGTAATTGGTGGAAAAGTTATAGCAAGAGAAACAATTTCTGCAATGAGAAAAGACGTTCTTGCAAAATGCTATGGTGGAGATGTTACCAGAAAACGTAAACTTCTTGAAAAACAAAAAGAAGGTAAAAAACGTATGCGTAGATTAGGGTCAGTGGAACTTCCAAGTGAAGCATTTGTGACAATTTTAAAACTAGATGATTAGTTTAAATAAAAGAGTGATATTAATAATTTAAAGGATAAGGGTGTAGAATGTTAACATTGGAAAATAAAGAACAATATTTAGACAACTCTGGTTCAATGGAACAGTTTTTGGATTTGAATTATCTAAAAGAAAAAATTTATTTTGATTACAATATTAAAATTAAAGATAACCCTAATTACACGATTTTACATAGTTTATTCTTTTGGATAAACAAAAACTTGTCTTATGCTAAGGATGAAAATTTCAGAGCAAAGAACAAGTTTATGCGAAGCGCAAAAGAGATATGGGAAAGTGGTTTGGCAACAGGTTGCACTGATTATGCAATAGTATTTGCAACACTTGCAAGACAACTTCAAATCCCAACAACACTACTTCACACTATGTCAGAAAATTTTATTAATAATATAAAAAATGAAAATAAAAAATACACAGGCCACGCCTTTTGTGAATGCTTTGTGAATGGTGAATGGATTTTAATAGATCCAGCTAATGGCAAATATATTGGGGTATATAATAAAAAACGGATTATTTTGCAATATAAAATAAACAATGAATCGGTTTTTATTCCATGTGATAGAAATGTGGGTTTTGGCAAACAAACCATAAAGGAATTTAATCACAAAATGGAAGAGTTGTGTTTGGGTGTAAATATAATGTAGATTAAAAATTAATTCCTAATAATATGTCAAAATATTAGGAATTTTTTATTTTATTAGTTATAATACTAATATAATTGGGAGTAATATGGAAGAAAATAGAAAGATAAAGGTGCTATCTAAATTGAAATCCAATGCGAAATTAATAATAGTTTTAGCACTATTTTTAATTTCTTCGCTAACAATGCTAGTGTGTGTTAACACAACTTCAAAAAGCAGTATTTTAAAACAAGAAGGTGTTTATTCAATCAATGGCTCAGGAACTCAAGCGAAACCATATGAAATCACAAGTGCATCAGATTTTAGTTATGTTATGTCAGCACCCAATTCATCAATAGGTTATTGTAAATTAATGAATGATATAACAATAACAAGTAGCTCATATTCTTCTCCTGGTTGTAGCGATGCTGCAGGGGGGTTGGTTTCATTTGTTCTAGATGGTAATTATAAAAAGATAACAGTAAATATATCTAAAGAAGTAACTAAAAACCAAGCACAATCATCATATGCTTGGGGACTATGGGGATGGGTAGGTTCTGCAACAATTAAAAATTTGTGGGTAACAGGAACTATGAATTTTAGTGGTTATCCATTTGCAGTTGGCTTGTTTGGAGGTGCTGCAGGAGGAATAAGAATTGAAAACTGCAATATTGATCTTGATATCACCGTAAGCCATAGTGATCCTGCCAATCATAATCTTTATGTTGGAGGGTTTGTTGGTTGTGTTGGAAACACTCAATCAGCTTCAAAGGTAAGTGGTGCAACTGTCGTCGATTCTTGCCTTCTTGGAAGCATAAATCTACCTAATTATAATTCTTCAAAAACAAAATCTTCTCATGAATATGGTCAAAAAGTTAATAAAGGAACTTATACAACAGAAAATTCCTACTACAACATTGAAGGAATAAGAAAAGGCAGTTCAGGCAGATATTCATATGGTAATTATAAGGGATCAGATGTTAACACAGCGTGCAAAGATTATGCTAATAGTTCAACAAATTCTTTTGTTGCTGGAAGATATGATTCATCAACAAAATATGGAGATCGAAGTTATCAGTTTACAGGTGATGCAACAACGTATTATGCGTCAGTTCAATATCTATGGCTTGTAAATCGTTTCGGTTTTACTGCACAAAGGCTTTCTGTCTCAGTTGATCCTTCTAATAAGGTTTCATATAAAACTGGAGATAGAATTTTATATTACATGACTGGCGATGGGCATAACGGATATGCTCATTATGGTCCATATACTGCAACCTCTTATGAAGAACTAGAAGTGTGGATTTATAATATTGAAGATTATGATGGAACATCGCAAATTATCACTTATTCTGTTACCAGTGGATATTTTTATAAAACATATAGCAAACAAACTTCAACGCTGACAATTTATTATTCAAATGAAACAACGGTTGAGGTTCAAGACGCATACATTGGGAGCTCTAAGGCTTCAACAAGCATTGTTTCAATATCAACCGCTGCAATTACTGCGGAGTTAAAGTATCTGAGTGCAACAACAGATTATGACAGGTCAACAAATAAATATACTTTAAAAGTATACACTTCTTCTAAAGAAGAAATAACAATTGTAACAGTCGACGCAAGATATGAATTAATTGGATGGTATGTTGGATCGTATAGTAATTCCAGTAAAAATATAGGAATTAGAAGAACGGTTTCATTAAATAATTATTCTGAGCAAGTTTCTAGAATGGTTCTAAAGATTTATCCAATACTAAAATTAAAATCATACACAATTGTATTGCCGACTTAAAATGCTGAAAACAAGAAAATTCCTAAACATAACGAAAAATGTTAGGTATTTTTTATTTTATTAGTTATAATATTAGTAAAGTTAGGGGTAATTATGGAAGAAAATAAAAAGCCAATGGGATTATATATTCACATTCCATTTTGTAACAAAAAGTGTGACTATTGCGATTTTGTTTCTTATTCAATGTCAAAAAGAGCACAACAATTATATCTTGAAGGTCTTTTTACCGAAATAGAAATGGTGAAGAGACAATTTCAGGATAGAACATTTAATTCTATTTTTATTGGTGGAGGAACACCAAGTATTGTTTATGAAGGGTTCATAGCCAGCTTGAGCAGAAAATTGTTCTCAAGTTTTCATTTTGCTGAAAAAACTGAATTTACAATTGAGGTCAATCCAAGCAGTTTCACAAAAGAAAAGTTTTTTGAATATGTGGAGTCTGGTGTGAATAGGATCAGCGTTGGCGTTCAATGTATTGATTCAAAACTGCTTAATGAGCATGGAAGAATTCAAAGCATTGCAAACATCAAGGATACTTTCAAAATCCTAAGAGATAGTAAATTTACAAATGTTAACGGCGACGTTATGATAGGTCTTCCAAGGCAAACTGCAAAAAGCGTTGTTGGAACAGTTAAGTTCTTAATTAAGCACAATGTTAAACATATTTCAACATATAGTCTGCAAGTGGAAAAACACACTTTGTTATATGATAAAATTAAAAAAGGAAGTTTAAAACCTGTTTCAGATGAGGTTATTGCAGAAACATACACAAAGATTCATAAATTGTTGAAAAAAGAAGGATTTAAAAGGTATGAGGTTTCAAATTATGCAAGACCTGGATTTGAATGTTCTCACAACATGAAATATTGGGATGGAAGTGATTATTTGGGTCTTGGCGTTTCTGCACATAGCTATATTGATGGATATAGATTTTACAACACTAAACGATTGGATACCTACATTGATTCAATGAGAAAAAACAAATCGGCAGCATATAGCAAGGAGTATATTCCAATCAAAGAGAAGAGAACAGAAAGAATCATGCTTTCATTGAGAACATCCAAAGGGCTAGATCTCAAAAAATTTAAAGAAGATTTCAATGAGGATTTGTTGCAAAGTAAAGCAATTGAAATTTCAGAGCTCAAAAGCAAAAAAATGATTGAGATTGACAAAGATTATTTGCGCGTGGCTGATAAGTTCTTTTACGTTTCAAACAGCATTATAATAAAACTGCTTTAGTTTAATTTTAAAAGAGGTTTTGTTCAACCTCTTTTTTTATTTTCGTTAAATTTTTGCCAAAAATTTTCAAAAAAGTTGGCAGTTTTTAGTTGACAAGAGTTAGCAATATGCATAAAATAGAGTTAGCAATCATACAATAAGAGTGCTAAAAAGGAGAAAGAAAGCATAAAGTGAATATAGATGAAAAAAACAGAAGGAAAAAAGAGATTGTTTTAGTTGCTGTTGATGAATATATTAAAACGGCTCAACCAATAACAAGTGGAGGGCTTAATGTTCATTTTAAAGATATTAGTTCTGCAACAATCAGAAACGAGCTCAACGCGTTGGAAAGTATGGGATATTTTAAACAGTTGCACACAAGCGGGGGTAGGGTGCCAACTAGTCTTGCTTACAAAGAATATGTTAATTCATTGTTGGAAGGGGATAAATTAGATTATCGTTCGATTGAAAAGGTTTTAAGTCAATATGAAGATAAGTCTGTGAGTTTGATCAGTACATTAACAACCCTTGCAAAAAGGTTAAGTAAGGCAACAAATTGTCCAACGGTCCTTGTTCAACATGGGCTTCAAAATTTAACAATTCAAAACATTCAAATTGTTCCACTCATTCAAAAAGATGCATTGCTTTTGGTTGAAACAAACGCAGGAATAATTGATGATAATATTGCATTGGATCCAAATATTGATAGACCTGCTTGTGTTGAGGCTAGTGATTATTTAACAAAGCATTTTAAAAATAAAACAATTGGTTATATGATAGATAACATGAATGATGTGTGTTTGCGTGCAGGTGCTCAAATTATTCAATTCAAAGATTTAATTGAAAGTGTTGCAAACTCACTAATTAGTGTTATTAAAACGAGATGTGATGTAACAAATGAAAATCCAACAAAAATGTTGGATAGTATAAGCAAAAACGAATTTGATGATGCAAGAAGTGTGTTTGAATTTTTGGAAGATCAAGATCAGGTTATTGATGTTGTAAAAAAAGACATAAATGAACTAAACTTCACAATTGGAGATGATTCGTCAAAACTTAAAGGTGGTATGATGATGAGTGCGCCAATAGTTATTAATGGTGTTTCAATTGCGAGTATTGCGCTTGTTGGTCCAAAAAGAATAGATTATGCAAATGTTGCTGCAGCATTGAAATTTATTGTTAATCAAATAGACAATATGAAAGGAGGCAAAAATGAGTGATATGGATGAATGCCAATGTGGATGTGGGCAGAATTTAGAAGAAAGCTGTGAGTGCACGCATGAGTGTAATTGCGGAGAAAGCTGTCAGTGCACTGAAGATAACAAATGTTGTGAAAATTGCACTTGCGATCATGAAAAAGAATGCGAGTGTGGTGAAAACTGTGAATGTTCTGATGAGTGTGAATGTGGCGAAGATTGTGGCTGTGATCATGAATGTAGATGTGAAGAAAATAGAGAATACTTAAAAGATATGCTTCGAATTCAAGCAGAATTTGACAATTATCGCAAACGTATGACATCTGCACTCGGAGAAGCGCGTCAAGATGGGTTTATGGATGCAATATGTAGTTTTCTACCAGCGCTTGACAGCTTTAAAATGGCAACGGATATGATAACAGATAAAAACACATTAATTGGTATCAAATATATTGAAAAAGGAATATTAGACACTCTCTCTAAAATGGGTGTTGAAGAAATTGACACAAACGGAAAATTTAATCCAGAACTTCACCAAGCAATTGACACTGAAGAAGCGGAAGAGTTTGAGTCTGGAGACATAATTAAAGTTGCAAGTAAAGGATTTACCTATAAAGGTAAAGTTATAAGATATAGTCAAGTTATAGTTAAAAAGTAGGAAATATGAACAAGAAGAATTTTACATTAGAAGACGTTGAAAAAATGATTGAATTTTTGGGATTTAAATGGAATGGAAGACATGTATTTGATCCAAATGAAGAAAAATATAAAAAACTAAAACATAACAGTTTTAGTATTAAAAAACCACTGTTTTTAAGTTTAAAAAACACTAGAGGAATTTTAACTTTAGCATTAGCTGAAATTGATAACACAACTTTTGTTTTAGATTTTAATGGATCAAAAGCAGATGCTAGTGCTATATGGCAAAATATGTTGCTAGAGAAAGAACAAGGGTTGGTTGATGAGCACTAAAACAATTATGATTAAACGAGTTCAAAACGAATTTAGTCAAAACACCTATATTATCGAGTTTGAAAACGCATGTGTTGTTATAGATGCTGGATCTAAACTAGATAAAGTTCAGAAAGTAACGAACAAACCATTAGGTGCGGTATTTATAACTCATGGTCACTATGATCACATAAGAAACATTGAAGAATATGATAAATTGAATATTCCAATATATGCAAATGAAAATATTTTTGTGATGCTAAATGATAGTGATAAAAATGCAAGTAAATTGTTCGGTGTAATGAAAGCGTTTAAAGTTAAAAATTTAAAATTTGTTAAAAACAATGAAGAAATTAAAATTGAAGAACATATAATTAAATGTTTGTTAACTAAAGGACATTCAATTGATAGCATGTGTTATTTGATGGATAATGAAACACTGTTTTCAGGAGACACATTATTTGAAAACTCGTTTGGAAGATTTGATCTTGAAACGGGGAATAGAGAAGAGTTAATCAAAAGTTTAAATGTAATTTTAAACTTAGATTATAAATTGCTTTACGCAGGCCATGGGATACCAAGCGATAAGCAACAACAAAAAACAAACATCCCAAAATGGATAGATTATTTAAGTTAAAAAGGAGAACAAATATGAGTAAAATAATCGGAATTGACTTAGGAACAACAAACAGCTGTGTGGCAGTTATGGAAGGTGGCCAACCAACAGTTATTCCAAACAGTGAAGGGGGAAGAACAACACCATCTGTTGTTGGTTTTAAAGAAACAGACCGTTTAGTTGGTCAAGTTGCAAAGCGTCAGGCGGTTGCAAATCCAGATAAAACAATCATTTCAATCAAAAGAGAAATGGGAACAGATTATAAAGTTAATGTTGATGGCAAAGCTTATAGTCCAGAAGAAATTTCTGCAATGGTTTTATCAAAACTTAAAGCAGATGCTGAGGCTTACTTGGGCCAACCAGTAACTCAAGCAGTTATCACAGTTCCTGCTTACTTTAACGATAGTCAACGTCAAGCAACAAAGAATGCTGGTAAAATTGCTGGGCTTGAAGTTCTTAGAATAATCAACGAACCAACTGCAGCAGCTTTGGCATATGGTCTTGACAAGGCAGATAGAAAAAATCAAAAGATATTAGTATTTGACTTGGGTGGCGGAACATTCGACGTTTCAATTCTTGAAATTGGTGATGGTGTGTTTGAAGTTCTTTCAACAAATGGTAACACACGCCTTGGTGGTGATGACTTTGATGATAGAATTATGGCTTTGTTAGTTGAAGAATTTAAGAACGAAAATGGCATTGATTTAAGCCAAGATAAACTTGCTAAACAACGTTTAAAAGAAGCTGCTGAAAAAGCAAAAATTGAGCTTTCAACTTTAACACAAACAACAATTAGCTTACCATTCATCACAGCAGATGCAACTGGTCCAAAACACTTAGAGTACACTTTAACTCGTGCTAAATTTGAAAGCATGATTAGTGACCTTGTTGAAGCAACTTTGGTGTGCACAAGAAATGCGCTTAAAGATGCTGGCCTTACAACTAGTGAAATTTCAAATGTTGTTTTAGTTGGTGGATCAACTCGTGTTCCATGTGTTGTTGAAGCACTTTCAAAAGAAATTGCTGTTCAACCATTTAAGGGTATTAACCCAGATGAATGTGTGGCAATTGGTGCTGCAATTCAAGCGGGTGTTTTAGGTGGAGAAGTTAAAGATGTTCTTCTTCTTGATGTAACACCACTTTCACTTGGAATTGAAACTTTGGGTGGAGTTTGCACAAAACTTATTGCTCGTAACACAACAATCCCAACTAAGAAATCTCAAATCTTTAGTACAGCTCAAGATAATCAACCAGGTGTT
>JAZLCR010000019.1:0-50707 GCA_045614345.1 Candidatus Onthoplasma sp. | reverse complement strand
ACAAAATGTAAGATTTTGTTGTTTTTTCTGCCACGTTTTGTTAAAATAATATTAAATATTAAGGGGCAAATTAATGAAGAAAATTTTGAAAATTTTCACAATATGTTTTATATTAATTTCTAGTGCATTGGCATTTGTTTTTTTTCCAGCGAACAGATCAACTGTAAATGCAGAATTTGTTCAAGGAGATGAGAGTGAAATAGAAAAATTTCTGGAATTTGAACAAGCGATTATGGAATTAAACAATTCACCTCAGGCTTACTCAAACATAAATTCAATTGAAGAGTCTAACACATTTGAATATTTAAATGAAGAGGATGATGAATTCGCTTTAAAACGTTTGATTGTTCAAGGAAATCTTGTAGAAACTTATGGCGCAATTAACGCTATTTCATATAATAACTTACATATTCTTTGTTATGCTTCCAAGGACAACACCAAACAAGCATATAACAAATTAACGCAAAATCAATCGTTAGATGTAATAGTTGATAAAATTGAAAAAGTTGACAAATATGCAGAACAAGACTATTCATATTCTGGTTACACAAACTGGGGTCCAAAAGCGATAGATGTCGGTGGATACAGAAGATTCCTTAATGCGAGAAGTGTTTCAAAAGAAGTGGTGGTTGTTGTTATGGATACAGGAATCAACACATCTCATCAAATGTTTTACAACAGGTTATTAACAGATGAAAACGGCAAGATTAAAGGTTTTTCTTATCGTGATTCAGTGTATCGATATAGTTATAGTAATCTTGCATTTGATAGTGACGACACAAATAAATATAGCTTTGAAGATGATCATAGCCATGGAACTCACGTTGCGGGAATCGTTTGTGATTTAACTCCTAACAATGTGAAAATTTTACCAATAAAAGTTGGTGCTGCCAACGGATATGGATATACTTCTGATTTTATTGCAGCATATAAGAGGGTAGTAAATATCTATTCATCACAGTATAACATTGTTTGCACTAATTTAAGTTTTGGCGGTGCTGGAAAGTCTAGTGAAAGTGAAAGAAACACCTTTAACACTCAGTGTTACACGCCTATGATAAATGCAAACATATTACCAATAACATCCGCAGGTAATGATTATTTTGAAAATGATATTGAAGGCTTAAAAGCGGTTGTTGTTTCTTCACTTAAGGAAAAAACAACAAACAAATACGTTTTTGATAATAGTTATTCAAACTATGGAAAGATCGTTGACATTTCTGCCCCAGGATCAAGTATTTTATCTGCAGGTATTTCATCAACAGACTCTGCCAGCACAACTTCTTTGGTGTATAAAAGTGGAACATCCATGGCATCACCACAAGTTGCCGGCGTGGTGGCATTGTTGAGTTTGAATCCAGACATTCCATCAGGATTTACTGCAATCGAGATGGAGCAGTTACTTTATGATAACAGTCTAGATATGTGGGAACCTGGTAAAGATATATACTATGGTCATGGAATGTTAAATCTAAAGTATTTCGAAACCGAGGAAACAGAAACATTATCTTTTTATAGAGATAACACATTAGTAAACGAGTATAATGAACATGAAAACTTTGAAAATCAATTTTCATTAGAGATTAGATGTTCAGATCCAAGTTTCCAAATAATTTATACAACAAACGAATTTATTCCAACATATGCAAATAGCAACACATATGAATCAGCGATTACAATTAGTGATTCAATATCAATTTTTGCAATAGGTGTGAAAGTTGAAAATGGTGAAATTGTTGAGAGAACAAATTTATATAACATTTCATATTTTAATTCATTAGCATCAATTGACAGTTATTTTACTATTAATAATTATGGAAATTTAATATCTTATACGGGTCATTTTGAAAAATTAATTCTTCCAACAAAGATTAAGAATAAAAGAGTTTTAGGTTTGGGTTCGAATCTATTTAAATTTTCAAATATTGAAAGTATAACGTTGCCAAATGCATGCATGAGCATAAATCCACAGGCATTTCAATATTGTAGAGATCTTACATATATTTATGCCCCATCAGTTTCTGTGCTATATAGTGAAGCATTTGATCATTGTGAGAAGTTGCCATTTGTTGCAAATGAGGAACCATCAGGCAGTGAAACGGAGGGTGCATTTTTCCCAGTATTAGAAGAAACGGCTAGTTATGCTTTTAGTAATTGTAAAAACTTAAAATACGCAAATTTGCCAAAATTATTATCAATTCCTGAAAGAATGTTTTCAAAGTGTGAAAGTTTAACAGGAGTGTTTGAGATAGGTGAAAATGTTTCAACAATAGGTGCTGGAGCATTTGATATGTGTAAGATAACTCGTTTTAAGTTGCACAAAAACAATAAAAATTTTTACACGGATGAACAGGCTGTTTATTCAAAAGGGGCAATTGTTGCCTTTGCTTGTGGAAATGAAAATGTCAATTGTTATATTAATGATAGGGTTGCAATTAATGGCACAACTTATTCAATTACAACAGTTGAAGAAGGTGTAATGAGCGGTGCTAAAATTAACAATTTATTAATACCAAGTTCAATCACGACAATAAATAAGGAAGCTTTTTTAAATTCTGAAGTTAATTATTTGTATTATAAAGCTCTCAATTGTTCAGATTCGGGATATTATATTAATGAGGGCGATGTCTATAGCTTAAAACAGGTGTGGGGACACATTAACACAATAGAAATAGATTATAATGTTAAGACAGTTCCGCAATATTTGTTCTATAATGCTACATTTGATAATGTAATTTTAAATTCGGTAAGCACAAATTTTAGCACTGGATGTTTCACCCCAAACGATTCAAATAGTTCTATAAATTTAACGATTAATTTCACATCTAGTCTCACACTTCAATTTTTATCAAATTTTATGGGTTCAGGTTTGAAGAATAAATTACACACAATATTTTCAAAACAGTCAATTGCAAGTTCTTTATTAAGTATTATTAGTTTCAATTATTCTACAAGTCTTAATGGTTATTATATTTATAGCAGAGAGTCATTAACAAATAAATATTTAATAACATCAACAACAAATCAATTTGGACAAATTTCTCCAAGTGGAAATACCCTATATTCAAGTGGACTATCTCAAACCTATAAGTTTACTCCAAATTTAGGATATTATCTTTCAAGTGTTAAAGTTGACGGATCTTATCTTAGTTCGTCTGATGTTCAAAAAGCTGCAACACAAGGATATAAATTCTCTTCAATAAGCAAAAATCACACAATTGAAGCAAATTTTATGCCAAATAAATATAACATAGCATATCTTGATTCGGATGGAACACAATTAAATGTCACTCCAAATCTTTACACATACGGAGTGGGATTTATTTTGCCAACAAATGTCACAAAAGAAGGACATTCTTTTGTTGGGTGGTATGATAACGAGAATTTCGAAGGTGATATTATAACAGAAATATCAAAACTTGAAATGGGAAATAAAACCTATTATGCAAAGTTTGATGTCAGTAAATACACCATAACGGCTTCAGCAACAGGAAATGGTTCTGTAACACCTAATGGAGAAAGTCAAGTCACCTATCTAGAAGATTTATTAATAACATTCACAGCAAATACTGGATATCATGTAGAAAGTATTTTAGTTGATGGTGTTGCATTAACAGGTGACGACTTAACAAATGCAATTTCATCAGGATATACATTTACATCTATTAAAGCCAACCATAAAGTTGAAGTTGAGTTTGCTCCAAATGTGTATAATATTATCTATATCAACGACGATGGAAGTGTTTTAAGTTTAACACCAAGTCAATATACGTATGGTGTTGGAGCAGCTCTTCCCGGAGAGGTGTTAAAAGAAGGATTGGATTTTGTTGGTTGGTATGATAATACAAATTATGAAGGAGAGGCAGTTATAAGTATATCAACAACCGATTTAGGAGATAGAACTTATTATGCAAAGTTTGATGTGAAATCTTATGTGATCACAGTTGTTCAAACTGAAAACGGAAGCATAAGTGAGCCTCAAGTTAGATATTATCACGGAACTGATGCGAGTTTCACAGTAACAGCTAATGTTGGATACCATGTTGAGTATTTACTTATTGACGGTGTAGTTTACACAGAAAATTTAGAAGAATATAATTTCACAAACATAACTTCAAATCACACAATAAGTGCTAGTTTTGCCCCAAATACTGACACAAAATACATTGTTAAACATTGGAAACAAAGCCCAACTCAAGATGATGCAACAGAATTTGATGGAAAGTATTATAAATTAAATCAAACAGATACATCAAAAAGGGGTGAAACAGGTACCTTAACAACAGCAACAGCAAAAACATATCAGGGATATACAGCTCAATCAATAACACAAAAAACAATTCTAGGAGATGGAAGTACAGTTGTTGATATCCTATATGATAGAGATGTTTTTAAGGTTACATTAGCAACAGGGTCAGGAGTGCAAAGTGTTGCGGGTGCTGGAACATTCATGTTTGGAGAAAGTGTTACAATATCTGCAACGTTAAATGTTGGTTATATATGGAGCCATTGGAAAAGCTCAGACACTAGTGTTTTCCCAAATGGTGTTAACATGACTCATACATTTGTAATGCCAAGTTCAGACATTAAGTTTACAGCAGTTGCTGAAGTTAAAACGTTCACAATAACAATAAATCCGACAGAAAATGGAACAATTTCACCTTCAACAAATAGAAAGGTAAATTATAATGGAAGCTTAGAGTTAACTTTCAGTCCTAATCCAGGGTATAAGTTAAGCAAATTTGAAATTGATGGACTGGATTTTACATCGTATGTTTTAAATAATAGATATACGCTTTCAAATATTTTAGATAACCACATCATTAACGTTACATTTGATATTGCAAAATATGACATAATAGCAAAGGCGATAGGGAATGGAACAATAAACCCACAAGGAACAACCAAAGTTAATCATGGCGATGATTTGGAATTTAAAATCACACCAAATGATGGATATAAAATTGCAGATGTACGAATTAATAATGAAAGTTTGGGTGCTGTTGATTCCGTTAAATTGAACAATATTGATAAAGACTACACAATCACAGTTGAGTTTGAAATCATAAAATTTTCAATTTCATTAAGCATTGATGATAATGCAAGTGTAGTCTCAGACAAAGATCTTAATTCGGTTGTTTATGGTGAAGATATAACTATAAACATTGATGTTAGAATAGGATGGAAAGTTGAAAAGGTTTATGTTAACGGCAACAGCGTTGAGGTTGTTAATAACAGTATAACAATAAACAATGTTAAACAAAACTTAAGTATTGAAGTGGTTTTGGAAAAAACTAAAATAATGTTATTTGGAGTTGATATAGTAACAATAGGCATTGTTTTAGGTGGAATTGTTATTGCAATCGTTCTTATTATCATAATTGTTAAAATCAAAAGAAAAGTTAGAAATAAGAAGGTTGATAAATCTATTAAAAACACTTTTGAGTCAGAAAAAGAAACAAGAATTGGTGACTATGAACACGAAAAACATTTAACAAAAAAGAAAAAAGTTAGAATGAAATTCAAAGAAGAAAAAGAGGAAAGAGTGCCTAGAAAATCAAAAAAACAAAGATCTGAAAATAAAATTCCTTTAACTTCATATCAACCAATTAAAAGCAGATCAGAAGGCTTAAATGTGAGTCAACGATCAATTTCACAAAAACCTGTAAATCACACAATTGAAAGACAAAACGTAGGGATGTCTAGACATATTCAAGGTAATGTTCAACATCGACCAGTTAACCATAATATGATGCAAAAGCCGATGCAAGTGAGACCTTCCAATACAAATATGGTACAAAGGACAGTGTCGACAAACACATCTGGACAACAAATATTAAGGAGAAGTCCTAGTTTGCAATCAAGCCAAATAGCAAAAAACACAAACGTGAATCAACAAAGAACGTTGCCAAGTCGGCCGATGAACCTAAATATGCAAAGACCTCCACAACAAATGGCAAGACCAAACACTCAACAAGGTAGACCTGTGCAAAGTGAAAATAGGTCAAATATTGGACTTAGGAAGGTGGAACCGCAAAGGCCAGTTGTAGGGCAAACAAACGTAAGACCGATGAGACCTAATTTGCAACAAAATAATAAACCGCCAAAAGATGATAAAAGATAATTTAAAAGGCAACACTAATGGTTGCCTTTTATTTTTTTTGCTTATTGACTTTTTTAAGTTTTGTGATATACTTGCTTAAAATGAGGGAAGAGATCAATGTTGGAAATTATAAGAAGAATGAATAATTTAATACAACAATGCAAAAACGAGAAACCCAGAAGGCTTATTGCTCAACTCACAACATTAAAAGATTCAGATCCGGACATGCTTGAATATTTAACAAGTTTACTAGAAAAGGTTGAAATCAGAATAGGTGGTTGCAGTAAGGCAAAAGCGCTAGACCTAATAAATAACAATCTGCTTGAAGGATGGTGCTGGCAAAGCAGTGAAACATGTGCGCTAATGTTTAAAGACACAGACTATATTGAGAGAGGAGTCCTTTATTTTGATGAAAATAAAACTCGAGAATATTTCCATTCATGGATTTGTTTTGAGTTTGATGGAAAAGAATACATTTTAGATCCAGCTTTAAATTTTTTGTGTTTAAAAGAAAAATATTTTAGAACGTTTAATGTTGAATTAACCGGAGTTGTAAGCGTTAAAGACTTAAAGAAAGAATTTAAAACAAGAATTAAGAATGAAAAGCAGAAGTTAATATCAATGGGGAACTATAAAGGAATTAAAAATCATCTTGTTTTAATTGAAGGTGTTGAAGATATTTTTGCGCCATTTTTTAGAAGTGATGTCGGGTTTATAACAAAAATAGAAAATAATGAGATTCAAAGTTTAGAGGCTAGATATTATTATAGGTAGGAATAAAAGATATTAATATGAAAAGTTTTTTTAAAAATTTAAAATAAAATTTAGGAAAATAAAAAGATATGGTGTATTAAGTAGTGAAGAGGGGTAAATTTAAAACACCATATTTTTTTAATGTACAGTGTTTTTATTATTATTCCTAAATTTTTTTTAGGACTTTTAAAAGTTTTGGTTAATTAAGTTAATAAGTTAGGGAGATTTAATGAACAATGTGAATCTCACACCCGATTTTTTAGAGGAGTTAAGATGTAAAAACGACATTATAGATGTTGCAAGCAAATATATAACTCTGAATCGTCGTGGTGCAAATTTTTGGGCCTGTTGTCCTTTCCATAATGAAAAAACGCCGTCTTTTTCAATTAAACAAGATGGTCAATTTTTTAAATGTTTTGGATGTGGAGAAAGCGGAAATGTTATAACGCTTGTGATGAAAGTGGAGAATGTTGATTTCATGACAGCGGTTGAAATTCTTTGCAAAAACTGCGGAATGCAATTGCCTAGTGTTTCAGATAATGATGAAATGATAAGAAAGAAAAAAGAAAGAGACAAAATTTATCAAATTCTTAAAAACGCAACTGAATTTTATCATAAAAATCTAAAAAACAATCCAGATTCATTGCATGCTCAGTATCTTAAAAAAAGAGGCATTAATGATGAAATGATTGATAAATTTCAAATAGGAGCAAGTTTAAATTATGAAGATTTAATCAAACGCTTAAAAAGTCTTGGTTATTCATATGAAGAAATGGTTTTAGCAGGAGTTGCTGGAAAAAATGATCGTGGAGCATATGATTTTTATGGAACTAGATTATTATTTCCAATTTTCAACGGATTTGGTGATGTTGTTGCGTATTCTGGACGAGCTCTTGAAGATAATGTTGAAAGGGCAAAATATAAGAACACTCCACAAACTCCAGTGTTTAATAAAAGTGAGATTTTGTTTGCATATAACTTTGTAAGAGATCTAAAAAAACAACACATTTTAGATACTATTATAATCGTTGAAGGACATATAGATGTCATTGCATGCCATCAAGTTGGCATAACAAACACAATTGGTTGCATGGGAACGGCATTAACATCTCTTCATGCAAAGAAGATAAAACAGCTTGTCGATAATGTGATTTTATGTTTGGATGGAGATAGTGCTGGAAGCATGGCAACCTATAAAGCAATTGACACGCTTAAAGAAGTTGGTTTAAATGTGAAAGTTGTGAGACTAAACAAGGCTAAAGATCCAGATGAATTTATCAAAAAATTTGGCAAAGAAGCATTTTTGAACGAATTGTATTCTGGGCTTGATTGTGTTGATTTTGTTTTAAATGACAGTGCAAAGAAATATAATTTAAATTCAAATCTAGATAAAACAAAATATATTCAAGAGGCTCTTAATTATATTTCTAAATTTGCAGTCCCTGCTGAGCAAGAAATCTATCTTAGTGAAGTTCAAAAAATTGTTAGGGTTCCAATAGATGCCTTGAGAAAAAGTTTGAACAAAACAGAAAAAAAAGAAGCTGAAATCTTAGAGCAGGAATTGTCAGTTGAAGATATAAAAAACAATGCAATTAAGGAAAGCAAGATATTCATTTTAGCTTCAATGTTATATAAAAAAGCAGAGATAGAAAATATATCAACCCTTTTCTTAACTCAAGATGAGTTAAAGGAGTTATATGAATTTTTAAGGGGTCGAATTGAAAACAACAAAGATTATAATGTTTCAACATTGTTTGATAGCTTTGAAATCAAGTCTAATTCGTTGATAGATAAAGTTATTAATTATAATTTCCCAGACAACTATAAAGAGTTTTTATCTGACACAATTAAAAAAGTTAGAATATATGAACTAGAAACTGAAAAGGCGCACATCAAACAACAGATTAGTAACTCAAAAACAATTGATGAACAATTTGAATATTTAAAAAAGATTCAGGAAATTGATGCGCTTATAAATAAGGAGAGAAAGTGATAAAAATAGACAAAACAGACACTCTCTATAAATATTTAACAGCACTTCAAGTTGAAAATGTTGATGAAACATATATTGAGCTTGCTCAAAATGGAAGACTTAAACTTGACGATGTTCGAGCATATTTTAGAGAAATATTCAGGCCAAGCCAAAGAGATGATCTGACGGAAAGTGATTTGGAAAAGGTGCTAGATTATTATGTTGATATAAAAAAGTTAAAACATTTAAACTCAAAGACCTTAAAGGATAGATTGATTCAATACAAAGAAACTAAAAGCGAAAGAATTAAAGAAGAGATTATAAATTCTCAACTTAGGGATATTCTGTTTTTATGTTTAAACTATTCAACACTACATAAAAACACAGATGTTCAGGATTTAGTTCAAATTGCAAATATTGGCTTACTTGAAGCAATTGAAAAATATAATGAAAAAGAAAAGTTGGATTTTAAAGATTACATGATTTATTACATAAGAAAAAACATTAAAGAAAATTTTGAGGAGAAAACAAATGGTTAATGTTCAAGAAATAGAGCAAAAGTTACTACAACAATTTAAAAACAATCATCAAAAATCAATTTCAGAAGATAATTTATGCAGAAAATTGGTTGATAGATATGAAGATATAAACGCAGATGAAATCAATCAAATCAAAGCGTTTTTATCAGCAAATGGAATTACAATTAACGACACGGTAAGTGATATTCCTGTTGACGATAAGGAATTGGAAAATATTATTAGTCAAATTAATGTTAATGATCCAGTTAAGATGTATTTAAAAGAAATTGGTAACATTCCGCTTCTTTCAGCAGATGAAGAAAGAGAACTTAGTCGTCAATTAATAGAAGAACATAGTGAATATGCTAGAAACAAGCTTATCGAAAGCAACTTAAGATTGGTTGTTAGCATTGCTAAAAAATATCAAAATAAGTATAACATGCCATTCTTAGACCTTATTCAAGAAGGGAACTTAGGTCTTCAAAAAGCGGTTGAAAAGTTTGACTACACAAAGGGTTACAAATTTTCTACTTACGGAACATGGTGGATTCGTCAGTCAATCACACGTGCGATTAGTGACCAAGCAAGACTTATGCGTGTTCCTGTTCATATGGTTGAGACAATTTTGCGACATAACAAGGCTGTGCGTGATTTGCTTCAAGAATTGGGTAGGGATCCATCTTTAGAAGAAATTGCAGAAAAATTAGGAACAACGGTTGAAAAGGTTGTTGAGGTTCAGAGAATCAGCCAAGATCCTATTTCATTGGAAAGCAAAATGGGTCATGAAGAAGACAGCAAAATTGGTGACCTTATTCCAGATGATAATGCACTTTCACCTCAAGATGTTGCAATGCAAAATATGCTCAAAGAACAATTAATGAGTGTGCTCGAAACATTAACACCAAGAGAACAAAAGGTAATACGTTTGCGATATGGTTTGGACGATGCTCATCCTAGAACTCTTGAAGAAGTTGGAAGAGAGTTCTCAGTAACACGTGAACGTATTCGTCAAATTGAAGCAAAGGCGTTAAGGAAATTACGTCATCCATCAAAATTGAAACGTTTGCGTGATGATTTGGCAGATGAGGACGATGACACAGAAAAAGGAAGAAGATAATGAAAACGATTTTAGAAATTCAAAAATTAGACAGGCAAATTCGATTGTTGGAAAGAGACGTTGAAAAATGTCCTGCAAGTATTAATTTTAAAAATTATAAAAAGGTGTTGCAAGAAGGAAAAGTTAGATTTGAGCAACTCGAAGCACAAGCAAATGAGATAATCAAGATATATAATAGCGCGCTAAGCAAACTTTCAAAATGCAAGGGCGAAATTGAAATTGTTAAAAAGAGAAATGTGCAAACAATAAATCTTGAGAATGCAAGTTCACTAATAACAGATGCAAATAGTTTGGTTGGTAGATTGAGCGAAGAAAATCGCAAAGTTGAAGAAATTGTTCGTAAGGCTGAAGAAGTTGTTAGAAAGAGCGCAGAGCTTTCAAATAAGTTAACAGAGGCTAAAAAACGTGCAAATATAATAAAAACTCAAATTGAAAAAAAGAAAGAAGAGATTGCTCCTAAGATTGTTGAAATTGAAAAAAGAATCAAAGAACTTGAACCAAAAGTTCAAGATAAAGATAAATATCATCAATATTTAACAATGAAAGAAAAAGGAATTTTCCCAGTTTTTGTAAACCTAGAAGATGTGTTCTGCGGAGGATGTAAGGTTGAGCTATCTCTCAACTTTATTGAGAAACTTAAAACTCACAAAATGCTTGCTTGCGAACATTGCAATAGAATAATTATGTTAAAGTAATCTTTTTATCAAACTTCACATATATATTACATATATGAGAAGTGGGTTTAAATTATGGTCCACTATTGTGGACTATTTTTTAATTTTAAGTGCAATTATTGGAGTGGGTTTCGCATCTGGAAAAGAAATTTGTGTTTTCTTTTTTGATTTTGGTGGAGCATCAATTTTGGGTCTTTGCGCTTTTGCAGTTTTGTATATATATTTATTCTTTGTGATACAATACATAAATCATAAGTTAAATATTAATAGTTATGACAAATTTAATTCAATTGTTTTTGGGAAATTTTGCAAGCTAACAAATATTGTTTTGCTTATAAATTTTATTATCACCTCGGCAGGCATGCTTGCAGGTGCTGACTATTTATTTAAAACATTCTTTAATATCGGTCATAAAATACCAAGCACTATTTTAAATTTGCTAACTTTTATTTTGCTTATTGGTGGAATTAAAAAAATCAAGGCGATTGCAAATCTTATCGTGCCGGTAATGCTTACTGTTATTGTGATTAACTCTCTGAACAACATAACGCCACAAAATGTCCATATGGAAGTGGTGGTTCAAAATGGAGCAATGGCAATTTATTATGGTATTTTGTTTGGAGTTAATAATTTTGTTGCAGCAATGCCAATGTTGTTTGAAACCAAATTGAAAAGCAAAGGTAAATTATTTGTAATTTTAAGTGTTTGTATTATTATTTTATTGAATATTTTAGTTTTTGCAAGCAATAGTTTTTCAACTTCAATGCCTATGTTTGAGTTGAGTGCAAATGTGAGCATATGGTTTTATTACATTTATTTTTTAACACTAATGTTGGCATTGTTTTCAACGCTTGTTATTAGTTCTTATAATTCATATAAGATAATATCAAAAGGTAAAAAATCAACTTTTATTATCGGTTTTATTGTAATAATAAACTTAATTATTTCAAATTTAGGATACAATTTTATTGTCGATTATTTATATGTTTTATCAGGTATTATTAGTGGTATTTATGTTTTAGCATTAATTATTATGATGATAATTTGCATGCTTAAATTTCGAAAAAATAAACATTTAAATAAAAAATGCAAAAATAAATTTAAATAAAAAATGCTCAAAATGTCAGTTTTTAGTTTAAAAATTAAGTAAAAAATCAATTTTTAGATGGTTTTTTAACAAAAATTATTATATTAAGCAAAAATTTTTGAATAGAATTTAATATTTTTAGTTACTTTTTCAACATAATTTTTAGTTTCAATATATGGAATATAATTTAAATTAAGCCCATCAGTAGAATATTTTTTCAGCCACTCACGAACTCGAGTTTCGCCGGCATTATATGCTGCTAGTGAAGTGTTTAAAATTTTAAATTTGTTTAATAAATATCTTAAATATTTACAACCATAATAAACATTTATTGACGGTGAAAAAAGATCTGTTTCGGTTATATTTTCTTTATTTTCCAGTTGGTTAAGATAGTTGGCGGTTGATAGTTTAATTTGCATAAGACCTATTGCATTTCTGCTAGATTTTGAATCTTTTCTAAATGAACTTTCAACATTGATAACACTTGCAACCAATTCTGTTGGAAGGTTGAAAGTGTTTGCGTTTTTAATGATTTCTGTTTCAAATTTAAGAGGATGGGTTTTAACCATAAGAAGATTATACGCAGAGAGATAAAAAGTAAGGCAAGAAAAAAATATTAATAACCAAACAGTTGCTTTCATTGAGTTAGTATATGTAAACAACCCAAAATTATATCTCAAAAAAAATATACACTTTATTATTTTTTATGCTATACTACATAAAGGTGGGAGCAAATCATGGATATTTCAACAATAAAAAACAGTGTTCAAAATTTTCATAATTCTAGTCTTGAAGAAATTAGAGATGTTTTATATTTTATAGCAGATTTGTATAAGTCAAAGTATAAATTTGATTTTATTTTTGAGATAGTTTATGATGAGGGTGGGTGTGTTAAATCTGAAAGAAGTCCTGAAGGACTGCAACAGGTTGAAATTGGATATTCAAATTTAGCATTGTTAAAGATGGATAAGTATTTAGGATTGCCAATTGACACAACTGAAGAAAGAAAAGAATTTATTGAGTTGATTCTTCAAACATTTCATGAACTTAAACATCTTATGCAAAATTATTTTATATATGATAACCCCAAAGCAACAGAGAAGAATTTACTGCTAACTAGAGAAAGAATTATTGATTTCACTTTTCTGGGGTTTAGACTATCTAATTATGAACAATCATTGTTTGAGGTTGATGCAATGAGATATTCCTTAATTAAAGCATCAGAATTTTTTAAAGAAATGGGATTAGATATTTCAGAAGATGAAGTCTTTTCTGTTATGAAAGAAAAGGAGTTAATATATTGTGATTATGATTTAAAAGATTTTGGTGATTCTTTTGATTCAGCGATTAAATATTTTGATTCTATTTTTAATCAAATTAAAGAAATAAAAAATATAGATAAAATAATTGGAGAAATGCTAGAAAGCATTGATGATAAAGATAAAAAAGAGATTTCGCCGTTAATTGAAAATTTTAAAGAAGAAACAGACATTGAGAGAAAACTAGATATTTTGCAAGAAATTTCTTTAATTTTACATCCGGAATTGAAAGAAAGTTATCCATTAGTTAATATTTATTTAGAAAATAAAACAGGAGTTGCATTATAGAAAAACCGCATGTTGAACATGCGGTTTTTGTGTTTTGAGAGTTTAAAACTCACGATAGTCCTTTGCAAAAGAGATAATTCCTGAACCAAATTTTTCTTTCAATCTATCAATTGTTAAACAAAGATTTTCATTTTTCTGATTTGCAAAGAGATTTACCTGTTCGGGATTGTTTTTGCTAATAAAATTAGAAGTGCAAATTCTAATTGCTCTAATTGGTGCAAATTTTTCACCAACCAAGCCACAAAAAATTTCGTAAGAATATTTAAAAATATCTTGTTCATTCGAAAAATAATGCGATTTGCTATCCTGAGCACCAACATGAGAAAAGTCTGCAAATTTAATAGACACATGGATTGTTTTTGCACTAAATTCAAGAGCGCGAAGTCTGGAAGATACCTTGACAGATAAATCGTGTAAAAACTCTTTGATTTCTGTATGGGTTGTCATATCCTTTGGGGAGGTGGAGCCATTTCCGACACTTTTTGTTTCTTCATCTGTTGGAGAAATTAATTTATCGTCATTAATTCCACTTATTGCATTGTGGAGATGTTGACCAACAACGCCAAACTTTTGTTTTAAAAACTCAGGTTTTAAAAGATATAAATCATACAAGGTATTAACATTCATAGAGTGCAGTTTTTCAGCAGTATGACGACCAATCATAATCATATCTTCAATTTTAAGTTTTTTAATAATATCAATATGGTTGCCTTCGTCAATTATAGTAAGACCCATTGGTTTTTTCATGTCACTGCCAAGTTTTGCAAGAGTTTTTCCCCAACTGACACCGATTGAAACAGATAAACCAAGGCTGTTTTTAATTTCTTTTTGAATCTTTGTTGCCAGTTCAACAGCAGAGCACTTGAACAGTTTTAAACTATCGGTAACATCAAGCCAACATTCATCAATGCCAAATGGTTCAATTAAGTCAGTGTACTTGCTATATATTTCATGTGCACGCTTACTGTATTCTTCATACTTATCAAAATGAGGTGCAACACAAATTAGTGTGGGGCACTTTTGTTTGGCCTCCCAAATGGCTTCGCCTGTTTTAACCCCATAAACTTTTGCAAGATAATTTTTTGCCAAAATTATGCCGGTTCGCTTGTTTGGATCTCCTGCAACTGCAACCGCATAATTTTTGATGCTTGGATTAAGTAAACATTCAACAGATGCGTAAAAATTATTCATGTCAACGTGAAAAATTGTTCTATTCATAAGAAATCTCCAAACACGTTGCACACCTCAAAAATTTGCTCAAAAGCAAATTTGAGATGTCTACATGAAAGATTGTTCGCTTGTTAATTTTCATATTTACCTCCATTTATTATATGGTTCCCAAAGAAGCAAACGAAGTGCTTCGCAAACACTCAAATGCGAATTGTTTTATCGTCTGTTTACAGGAAAACAAACTTCCTTTACATTCGATTTACGTTGTTTTCCACTCGAACAAGTTCTTGTGTGACCCTTATATTTAGAAGTCGCCTGACAATGAAGTTTAAACGATTATAAAAGGCGCATCTCGAACATTATAGAACATACGTTCGACAATGTCAAGTTAAATAACTATAAATTTATGCTTGATAAAACATCTAATTTATGTTATTATAATAATGTCAGTTATGAAAAAAGATTTAGATAAAATTAAAAAGTTATACGGAGAGGATTTTGCAAGAAACTTTTGTAGACAGTATTTTTCACATGTTTTGGAAAGGGAAGATTTTTCTTTTACTGCATTTTTAACTTCAATTATTGCGCCATCAAGATTCTTTTATGAAGATCTGCTAAAAAGTGGTAGAGTTGAAAAGTTTAGAGATGCTTTGTTTGGAATGTTGAGTCAAGAGCAAACAGAAGAGGTGGACATTCAAGAAACACCTGAAGAGCTCATGAAGAAAGTGGGTTATACATTGTATAAGTGTATAACAAATGATGATATTTTAAAGTTTAAAAAATATTACGCAAAGGGTGAAGAAATATGCACTTTTAAAGATGAGCAAAGAGTAAATACTCATATAGTATTTTGGGCTGTTAAAGATAATGCTGAAAGTATCAAGAGATCAGAAAAACCAGAAAGAGAAGATGAATATGGAACAAGTGTTATTTCAATTCAATTCACAAGGGGAATTCAAAGTACACTATCGATAAAAAATAGATACAATCACACTGTTGAATATCCAGACGCAACCTTTTCAAATAATTTAGAAGAAATCCATCCAGGTTTGACAGCAAGTTTTAAAAAATATTACGGAATTCAGCTTGTTAATGGTGGTCAGGCTTTTGATTTGCCTGGCTATGTTGTGGATAATAATGGTATTTATCACAAATATAACTACGCAATAGAAAACATTTATTATTGCGTTGATAACAAGGTTGTTACTAATGGAGAGTGTGTGCAATATGATCCAACACGATATATTTTTGCCGATTATTATCTTATTGACAGAAAAGAAAAAACAGTTCACTTGTTGCCAGGAAGTCGGATATGGGATACATTTGTTTATCAGTTTGAAAACATAAAGAAAATTGATGTTACAATCGATGGTGAAAATAAAAATGTACTTATCTATCAAGAGGGGAAAGAATCTATTGAAATAGTCCTAAATAAGTATGGAAAAATATTAAAGTTTACAAATAATAATGTGGAATCTTTGGGTAGTGGTTTTATGCAATATTCTTCAGAAATTGAAGAGATAACATTAAATAATGTTAAAGAAATTGGAGATTACTGCTTGATGGACAACACAACACTAAAGAAATTTGATGCCGACAGCATAGAAAAAATAGGTAATAGAGCTTTGGCTAGCAATCAACAGCTAACAAGTTTAAGTTGGAAAAAAATCAGAGAAATTGGAGATTTTTTCTTAACATCAAACAGAATTCTGGATACTTTGGATTTTCCAAAACTAACAAGCGTGGGTGCTGAGTTTATGTATAATAACAATTCATTGAAAAAGCTATCTTTTCCTAAACTGCGAAACATTCAACCAGGATTTCTAAAGTGTAATAATTGTGCCGAAAGTTTTTATTCACCAGTGTTAGATCCGGATAAGTATTTAGAGGTTTTAACTGAACATCTCAAAGGATTAAAAAAAGATAATTTGTTTGCAAAACTTATGCATAAAATGCCAAAAGTTAAGAAGATTGATGTTTGGGACCTACTTTAAAATGGAGATTTTATGAGATTTATTAATGCTAAATTTATAAAAAGTGCTAGCAAAAAAGATGAGTTTATTGAAGATGAACTTCCGCAAATTGCAATTGTTGGCAGGAGTAATGTTGGGAAGAGTAGTTTAATTAATTTGCTTACAAACAACAGCAAAATGGCAAAAACTAGTTCAACACCAGGCAGAACAAGGCTGGTGAACTATTTCAATATTAACAATCAATTTTATTTGGTTGATTTGCCTGGTTATGGCTATCATAAAGCAAGCAAAAGCATTGCAAATGCTTGGGACGCAGTTATGAATGATTACTTTGTTGATAATGAAAAGTTAAAGTTGGTTTTTGTTCTTTTGGATAGTAGATTAGACCCAACGGATCTTGATAAACAAATGCTTGATTATCTTGCAACTCAAGAAATTCCTGCAGTGATTATCATGACAAAAACAGATAAAATTTCAAGAAGCGATCTATTCTTAAACATGTCAAAGATTTCAAAAGAAATTCGTTTTAATAAAGACCTTATTATTGCAACAAGCGCACTTAAAAAACAAGGAGTGGAGAGAGTTGAAAAATTACTTGATGAATATTTGAAATAAAATAATTTTACTGAGATATAATAAAATACAGGGTTGCCTGTATTTTTATTTAAAAAAATTCAAAAAATATTAAAAAACATTTTGTTTTTAACATAAAAAAGTGATATCATAAAAATAATAAAAGGAAAAATGTTTTTGTTTTTCTAAAAAAAAGGGGTGAAAATATGACAAAAGTTGTACAAATTGGTTGTGGTAAAATGAGTTTATACACAATGCGCTACGTTATGGAAAAGGGTGGAAAAGTGGTTGCTGGCTTTGATATCAATCCAGACATTTTAGGAAAAGATATCAACGTTATTCTTGGTGGAACAAAAAAATACAAGGCAACAATCTACCATGTTAATGAATTGGAAGAAAAATTAAAAGAATTAAAGCCTGATGTTGCAATTGTGACAACAATGAGCTTGTTTAGAGATTGTTATGACGTGCTTATGACTTGCGCAAAATGCGGTGTTAATGCAATCACAACTTGCGAAGAAGCTTTCTATCCAATGAATTCTTCTCCAGCAATGACAAAAGCAATTGATAAAGTTGCAAAGAAAAATAACTGCACAATCACAGGAAGCGGTTATCAAGATGTTTCTTGGGGAAGTTTAATCACAGCTCTTGCTGGAACAACTCAAAAGGTTGTTAAAATTAAAGGAAGCAGTTCATATAACGTTGAAGACTATGGAATTGCCCTTGCTAAAGCTCATGGCGCAGGTTTAACGCTCGAAGAATTTGATAAAGAAGTTGCTTCTGCTGATAGAATGAGTGATAAAAAACGTCAAGAAATTATTGAGGCAGGTGAATTCAATCCATCATATATGTGGAATGTTAATGGTTGGCTTGCTGAATATCTCGGACTTCATGTAACAGGCCAAACTCAAAAATGTGTTCCTCATGTTGCTAAAAAGAATCTTAATTCAACAACTCTTGGTATGGTTGTTAAAAAGGGTATGGCAACAGGAATGAGCGCAGTGGTTACAACAACAACTAAAGAAGGTGTTGTAATTGAAAGCGAATGTATTGGTAAAGTTTATGCTCCAGATGAATTTGACTCTAACACCTGGACAGTTGAAGGTGAACCAACAACAACTGTAACAGTAAATCGTCCTGCAACAGTTGAAATGACTTGTGCTTCAATTGTAAACAGAATTCCAGATCTTATCAAAGCTCCAGCAGGTTACGTTCCAACTTGCAGAATGGGTGACATCACTTACAAATCAAAAATCTAAGAAAAACAAAAGAGCCGATCGGCTCTTTTTTCTATCTATTGGTAGAGGATTGAGGGCTTACTGCGGTTGGGAAAAGTGGTAAGTTGAATAAACCTGGACAGAGATCTTCTGTTTGGAATGGCGTGCATGGTGGAATTGGGCAATAACCATAACTTGGAACTAAAACATCAACCACAGCAACTACTTTTAAAATGGTTGTAATGCATGCGGTGATATTAAATCCACCTGTTGTAGCATTATAAGTAGCACTTGCAATAACAACACTTCCAAAAGCAATAACATTAATAGGTGTTAAACTTGGTTGAGGAACATATAAAACAACATCCTGAGAAATTGTTACATTTCCCGTTGCTGTTCCGGGTGTACCATTTGCATCGGTATAAGTGACGGTTACTGGAATATTGATATCAGCCTGAACTCTGGCAAAATTTGGTCTGTCATCAAATCGTGTGATAATAAGATTGGTAACGGTTGCGTTATTTCCAGCTGAACTTCCACTAACAAAGGTGAGAGGAGCAACAGGGTTTGCAGGTGTGAAATTTGTTAAAGATAAAGAGTAATTTTCGATTTGACTTTGATTTAGGCATGCATCAAAAACTTTTGTTGCTTGAATGCATATTCTCTCGCAAAGTCCGTTTGTTATATTATTTGTTTGACCAGGGAATATTCCTGGTCTAGCCTCCGTGTAAAAAGACATTTAAAACCTCCTAAATTTGATACTATATTATCTTATTCATTTAGATTAGTTTTTGTGAATTTTCATTAATATTTGACATTTTGCATTGTTTTTGTTAAACTACTAGCATAAAAGGAATGTTCTGTGAAAATTTATTCAATTTCTGATTTGCATTTGGATGTTAACAATTCTAAGCCGATGGATATATTCGGCCCTGTTTGGCATGACTATTTAGATAAAATCATTTCGGATTGGAACAGTAAAGTCACTGATGAAGATGTTGTTATTCTTGCCGGTGATTATTCTTGGGCAATGAAACTTGAAGAAGTTGAACCTGATTTTGTGTTTTTAAATTCACTTAAAGGAACAAAAATTATCATTAGAGGAAACCATGATTATTGGTGGAGCAGTTTGAGCAAGGTTAGAGAAAAACTTCCGCCTAAAACATACGCGCTTCAAAATGACGCAATTAAAATTGGGAAATATATTTTCTGCGGAAATCGTGGCTGGTTGATACCGGAAGGAAAGTTTAACACAGATGAAAACAAAAAAATTTATGCCAGAGAAGTGATTCGCGCAGATTTATCATTGAAGGCAGCAAAAAAATTGCAAACAGATAATGAAAAAATTGTTTTTATCACGCACTATCCGCCATTCAATAACAAGGTTGAGCCAAGTGAATATACGAAGTTAATTGAAGAAAATGGAGTTGATATTGTTGTGTTTGGACATCTTCATGGATACGTTAATCCAAAAATGTTATACAATGAAATTAATGGTGTTAAATATTATTTAACAAGTTGTGATGCGGTTAGAAACAAACTGGTTGAAATTAATGAATGATTTGAAAGGAAAATCTATGGAATTTAAACATATTTCAGTTTTAAAAGAAGAGAGCATTGTTGGGCTAAATATTAAGCCTAACGGTGTTTACGTAGATTGCACAACGGGTGGTGGCGGTCATTCACTTGAAATCGCAAAAAAATTAACAACAGGAAAGTTGATTTGCTTTGATAAAGACACCGACGCTTTAACTTTTGCAAAAACAAGGCTTGCAGATCACTTAGATAAAATAATATTTGTAAATCAAAACTTTGCAGAAATTGAAGAAGTTTTGGATGAACTTGGTATTAATGGTGTTGATGGAATTTTGGCAGATTTGGGGGTGTCTAGTTATCAAATAGACACAGCAGAACGCGGTTTTAGTTTTATGCGAGATGCTCGTCTTGATATGCGTATGAACAAAACACAAGATCTTGATGCTTATAAAGTTGTTAACAATTATAGCGAACAAGAACTTGCAAAAATCATGTTTTTATATGGTGAAGAAAAGAATTCAAAACAAATCGCAAGAAAGATAGTGAAATTTCGTGAAAATAAGCCGCTCACGACAACTTTTGAACTTAGGGATATAATTGTGTCAAGTTACCCACCAAAGTTTCAAAATAAGCCTAGTTTATGCAATAAAGTTTTTCAAGCAATAAGAATTGAAGTTAATAATGAATTAAACGATTTGCCAGTTGCTGTTGAAAAAATGTTGCGTAAACTTAATAAAAATGGTAGACTATGCATAATAACATTCCATCCGTTAGAGGATAGAATCATTAAAAATACTTTTAAAACTCATGCAACAGGATGTTTGTGTCCACCTAGAATTCCAAAGTGTGTTTGTGGACACATGGCGGACATTAAACTTATAACAAGACATCCAATCGTGCCGCAAGATAATGAGTTGTTAAGTAACAGTCGTTCGGGTAGTGCAAAATTAAGAATTGCAGAAAAAATATAAGGGGGCAATAGTGGAAGAAGAGTTTGAACAGGAAGAAAGTATTAGCATTCAAACTGAAACTCAAACAAGTGTTAATGAAGAAACAAAACAAACACTTGATTCTTTACCACGCATTGAAGAATTAAGAAAGAGTGAACAAGAAGTTAAATTCAAAACACAAATTGAAGGAACTGCAGATGCTGTGAGTCAATCATTTGCTAAAGATAGAGTGTTTACAAGAAAAAGTGATGAAAAAAAGGTTTTTATTAAAAAAAGATTAAAAATTGTTACAGCGGTTTACACTTCAGTTGTGGTATTATTGTTAAGTTTTGTTGTTGGTAATATTGCAACCATGGCAATCTTGGATCGTCAAATCAATGCAAACACAAAAACAATCCAGTCTCAAAAAGAACAAATTGTTAAGGTTTTAGAGGAATCTAATCCAGGGCAAGAAATTGGAGATTTTCAAATTTCACTTAATGAGCCTAGAGATTATAGTGAAGACAAAAAGGAACTCACATGGCTCGATAAAATAACAATTTTATTTAGAAACATATTTTCTTAAAACTATATAGCACCACAAAAGTGGTGTTTTTTTTATTCTAATAATAACAATACAACAATATAATTTAGTATGAAAACGAGAATTAAAACTTTCTACAACATTTCATCAATTCAAAAGCGCTTTGTTTTAACAATTATTACAATTATCATAATATTCACAGCATTGTTTGGACGAATTTTTTATCTACAAATTATCAATGGGGAAAATCTTCAAATCAAAGCACTAGAGCAATGGCTAAGAGACCTGCCTCTTAGCAGTAAACGTGGCGAAATTTTAGATTGCAATGGTGTCAGTTTGGCTACAACAATCACAACATATGATATTTATGTTAGGGCAAGGAATGTAACAAATCCAAGTGCACTTGCAAATGAAATTAATAAACTTTTAGACGTTGATTACGAGAAAGCATATTCAAAAGTTACCAATAAAAGTTTAAGTGAAATTTTGATTAAAATGCAGGTTGAAGAAGAGAAAGCAAAAGCGCTATCAAAATTTAAAGGTGTTTATTTATCGCAAAATGTTGCAAGAGTTTATCCGTATAATGAGTTGCTAACACAGGTTTTAGGGTATTGCACGATTGATAATATTGGTCAGGCTGGTATTGAAAGTTATTACGATAAATATCTCAAGGGGATTGATGGAAAAAGTTTAATTCAAACTAATGCACAAGGTAAGGAAATAACTAATTCACTTAAATACTATATTCCAAGCATACCAGGAGCGAACATAACAACAACGATTGATGTTCAAATGCAAGCAATTTTAGAACGAGAATTAATGATTGCTTATGATGAACATAAGGCACTGGGAGTTAGTGGGATTATTATGGATGCAAAAACGGGAGGAATTAAAGCTATGACATGCTTGCCAAGTTTTAACCTCAATAATATTCCACGAAACAATCTCAAAGAATTACAACAGATGACAAAAAATTCAACAGTGGTGGATGTTTATGAACCAGGAAGCACTTTTAAACTCATTACACTTGCGGCTGCATTAAATGAGAATTTAACTAATACAAATGAAAATTTTTACTGTGGAGGAAGATGTTTGGTTGATGGAGAAACAATTAAATGTTGGAAAACTAAGGGACATGGAAGTCAAACACTTTTGGAGGCATTTAAGAATAGTTGTAACTGCGTTTTCGTTAACCTTGCACTTCGATTGGGCGTAGATAAATATTATGAGTATTTAAAATTGTTTGGTGTGGGGGAAAAAACAGGTGTTGACATTGCAAGTGAAAGCTCTGGAATTGTAATGCCTAAAGAGCAAGTTAGGAGTGTTGATTTGGCTCGTATTGGATTTGGTCATGCAATCGCAGTGACGGAACTTCAAATGGCAAGTATCTATTCAAAAATAACTACAGGTTATGATTTAACGCCGCATATACTTGAAAGAATAACAAATGAAAATAAAATTCTATATAAAAATTCGATATCAAAAAATCAAATTAAATTAAGAGAAAGCACAATTAGCACAATAAATTTAATGCTTAGCAACAACATAAATAGTGAGGGTAATTACACTTTTGTTCCAGGGTATGATATTGGAGGGAAAACAGGCACTGCACAAAAGTATGGAGAAAATGGACAAATAGCAACAGGAAAATATATTTCAAGTTTTATTGGAACTTTTCCGGCAAAAGATCCAGAGTTCGTGATGATTATTTGCGTTAATGAACCTAATGCTGGAGCTTACTATGGCGGTGTTGTTGCCAAACCAATTGGAGAACGAGTTTTTAGATCAATTTTTGAGGTTAAAACAGTTCTGCCAACAGATGAAACACAATTAGAGAATAAACCAACAATTGAAATGCCAAATGTTGAAGGTTTAAGTATTGCTGAGGCATGTGCAAATTTGAAAAAGATAGGATTAAATGTACTGTTTGATGGGGAAGGGGAATTTGTTTTATATCAACAACCCAAACCTAAAACATTATTATTTTTGGGTGAAATTGTTTATTTGATAACAAATTGAGAGAAAATATGTTTTTTGAAAATTAATGATAAGTTTTGTCTTATTTTGCTGGCATAAAAAGTTTATATGTCTTTTATGATAAATTAATCGAAAGGGTTTAAAACTCGAAAAGGGGTGTTTATGAAACTATATGATATCATTTCAAATTTAAAATTTTTAGGGATAAAAAATTATCAAGAATTAGAAATTGATTCGCTTAGTTGTGATAGTCGAGAAAAATTAACAAATGGAATCTATTTTTGCATTAAAGGTTTACAGTCAGACGGACACAACTACGCAAATGAAAGCATTAAAAATGGTGCTGTTTGCTTGGTTGTTGAAAAATATTTAGATTTGCCAAACACACAAATCCTAGTTGAGAATGTTAGAGAGGCTATGTCTTATATTAGTTCGATTTTTTATGAAACAAACGTATCAAAAATGAAGTTTGTTGGAATTACGGGAACCAATGGAAAAACTACCACCACATTTTTATTAAGGGAAATTTTAATGCAAATGGGTAAAAAGGTTGGTCTTATTGGAACTGAAGGGATTTTTATTAACAGTTTAATGTTGCCAGCAATGCTTACAACGCCAGATCCAATAAATCTTCATAAAACAATTAAGGATATGGAAAATAATGGATGTGAATACTGTATAATGGAAGTTAGCGCTCATGCGATTGCGTTAAATAAAATTGACAATATAATCTATGATGTTGTTGGATTAACAAACATAACAAAAGATCATTTGGATTTTTTCTTAAACATGGAAAGTTATGTTAGGTGTAAAGCCAGTCTTCTTGATGTTAGCCATGCGAAGAGTGGGGTTGTTAATGTTGATGCAAAATTTAATAAAGAGATTGCAAAAAAATCAAATATTGAAATAACCACAATTGGAAAGGATGCGGATTTGAGTTTGGTTTCGTCGTTTGGACAATTGAAAGGTACAAGTTTTAAACTTGAACACAAATCAAAACAATTTTCGTGTTCCACTAACTTGATTGGAGATTATAACATATCAAATATTATGATGGCTACAGCGGTTTTAATAAATCTTGGGTTTAATTTAAAAGATGTGCTTAATATTATTAAAACAACTGAATTTGTTGTTCCTGGAAGATTTAATGTTTTAAAAACCGATTCAGATTTTAAAGTTGTTATTGATTATGCGCATACTCCAGATGGAATTAAAAATATTTTGACTGCAATGAAAAAGCTGCCACATAATAAAATAATCACTGTTTTTGGATGTGGTGGGAATAGAGATAAAACAAAAAGAAGTGAAATGGGAGAAATCTCATCAGAATTGAGCGATTATGTAATTGTAACGAGTGATAACCCAAGAGATGAAAATCCAGAAATGATTATAGATGACATTGTTCAAAATCTAAGTGCTAAAAATATTGTGAGAATAACAGATAGAAAGTCTGCAATTGAATATGCATTAAGTATTGCAAACACAAATGATATTGTGGCAATTTTAGGCAAAGGAGCAGAGTCCTATCAAGAAATTAAAGGTGAAAAAATTAATTTTAGTGATTACGATGTTGTTGATAATTATTTTAAATACGCACTTAAAAGAGAGATGAAAGCATGATTATAACTTTGCTTGCATTTATCTGTTCTTTTGTGGTTTCGATTGTTTTGATGCCAGTAATTATCAATATTATGAGGAGAAAACAAGCGTCACAAACCATATTGGGTTATGTTGAAAACCATAAAGAAAAAAACGGAACGTTAACTATGGGTGGTGTGGTTTTTATGCTAACCACACTAATCCTTTCGTTTCTTTTTTTGAAATTTAATATTATGTGGTTCATGGTTTTGCTTATTAGCATATTTTTTGGAGTGCTTGGTTTTATGGATGATTTTTTGAAAATTAAATTCAAGCAAAACTTGGGTCTTAGGGCGTATCAAAAAATTATTGGACAAGTTGGTTTGTCTATTATTTTTGCGGTATTTATTTATTTTTCCACTCAAGGTGGCAAAATTTTTTTGCCGTTTAGTGAGAAAACCATCGATATTGGATTGTGGATTATTCCGCTTATTGTTCTTGTTATGGTCGCAACAACAAACAGTGTAAATTTAACAGATGGCTTGGACGGTCTTGCTGGAAATGTTACTAATATTTATTTGATTTTTTTCACGATTTTAATTTTGTTTTTAGGTGACAGACTTTATAACTTGGGTGAGACTGGTGAAATTATTCAAAATATGAGAGATATTAGCACACTAAGTATGTTATTTATTGGATCAGTGTTAGGATTTTTAATGTTTAATACCAACAAAGCGTCTATTTTCATGGGGGATGCGGGATCACTCTGTTTGGGAGGTTATATTGGTGCAAGTGCCTGCATTTTAGGGCAAGAGTTGTTGATTCCAGTATTGGGATTTTGTTTTGTTTTTAGTGCGATATCGGTAATTTTGCAAGTAGCTTCATTTAAACTTACCCAAAAGAGAATATTCAAAATGGCGCCATTTCATCACCATTTGCAGATGAGTGGAATGACTGAGCCTAAAATTGTTGCAATTTATTCTGCTGTTACCGCATGTTTGGGGGTTTTAACTATTATTTTCTATATCATTTAATGAAAAATCATGTTTTTTATGGAGAATATGTAATATTTGATTGATAAAAAAATAAGATTAAGTAGGTGAGATATGTCATTTAAATATAAAAATGTTTTAGTTTATGGAATGAGTTTAAGTGGAGAGTGGGTGGCAAAACTTCTAGTTAAGAACAAAGCCAATGTATTTTTGTTTGATGACAATCCAGAAGTTTTAAATAAAAACAAGATATCAAAGTGTTATGTTTTGAAGGAATTAAATGAGAACTTAATAGTGCAATTTGATTTCTTGGTTGTGTCGCCATCAATTGGAAAAGATAATCAATTTTTGAGTTTTGCAAAAAAACTAGGTAAGAAAATTTATAGCGAACTTGAGTTTGCGTCGCAATTTTGTAAAAATTTAGTGGCGGTAACGGGAACCAATGGCAAAACAACAACAGTGAAAATAATCACAGCTCTTTTGCAGGCCAAATATAAAGCAATCGCCTGCGGAAACATTGGATACCCTTTGTCAAGGGCTGTTTTGGAGAGTGGGAAAAGCATAAAGGTTGCAGAGGTTAGTTCGTTTATGCTTGAGTATGCTGAAACTTTTTCGCCCCACGTTACCACAGTAACCAATATTGAGCAAGATCACTTAATCAGACACAAAACAATGGAAGAATATTCAGAACTAAAAAAGAGCATATTTAAGAATTTAAAACCTAGTGATTATGCTGTTGTGAATTTAGATTTAAACATAAAACCAAAAGAAAATTCTAAAATCATTACATATTCATATAATAAAATTGCTGATGTTAGAGTTGTTGGTGGATCGATTTTTTTGCATAATGAAAATATTATTTCTTTAAACGAATTGAAATTAAAGGGTAAACACAATATTTACAATATTATGTGTGCAATATGTTTTGCATATATCTATAAAATAAAACCGCATCAAATTAGAAATGTTTTGTTAAATCTTGAATCTGAACAGTTTAGAATTCAGAATTTGGGGCGAATAAATCAAATCAATTTTATTAACGATAGCAAGTCGACAAACATTGCCTCAACATTGGCTAGTGTTGAAACGGTTAAAGGCGCAATAATTTTGCTTCTTGGTGGTTCAAATAAGGAGTTGGATTATTCACAAATGTTTAAAAAGTTATCTAGAAGAGTAAGGCAATTGATTGTTTTTGGAGAAATTGCAAATCAGTTGCTTTTAGCCAACGACAATAAGTTTAAAATTCAAAAAGTTAAAGATTTAACCGAAGCGTTTAACTATGCTGTTGAGCAGGCAAAACCTAACGACACAATTTTATTGTCTCCAGCGAGTGCGAGTTACGATCAATATTCAAGTTATGTTGAACGTGGAAAGCATTTCAATTACTTGGTGAAAGACTATGAAATTAAAAACGCAAAAAAATAGCATAATCATTTTAAGTTGCACAATTTTATTGGTGGTTTTTGGTTGTGTTATGGTTTATAGTGCCAGCAAACATTCAGCGATGTCTCAATATGGAAATGAATTTTTCTATCTCAAAAAACAAATAATGGGTGTTGCAATTGGCTTAATAGGTCTAGCTGTTTGTTCATTTGTCAATCACAAAATTTATAAGAAATTTTATTGGATTTTCTATTTTATTGGATTGTTTTTTTTGATTTTGGTTTTTATTCCAGGACTTGGGAAAACAAGTTATGGCGCAACGCGTTGGATTGGAATTGGCAGCTTCACAATGCAGCCTAGTGAAATTGCCAAATTTTGTTTGGTGTTCTTCTTAGCGGGTTATTTGGCAGATGGCGACAAACTTAGCAAATTAAAACACATAATAATCACACTTAGTCTTGGTGGGGCATATTGCTTGTTGATTATGCTGGAGCCAAACATGAGCATCACAATGTGCGTTGCATTCACACTAATTTTCATGCTATTTGTTGGTGGGTTGCGCTTGAAAGTTTTTGGAATAATGATCGTTCCAGCAATAGCACTTGTTGCCTTGCTTATTTTGATTGAGCCGTATAGATTAAATAGATTGGTGGCATTTTTAAATCCTTGGGAAAATCCGCTTGACGAAGGTTATCAACTCATTCAATCTCTTTATGCAATTGGAAGTGGTGGAGTTTGGGGTGTTGGCTTGTTTAATTCTCGTCAAGCTCAATTATTTTTGCCATTTAGTGAAAGTGACTTCATCTTCTCAATAATTGCTGAAGAATTGGGTTTTGTTGGCTGTGTTTTATTAATGTTGGTATTTTTAACGCTAATCATAAACATTTTCAAAGCTGGCATGAAAGCAAACAACAAATTTTCTGCATTTCTTTGCTTTGGAATTGGTGCAATAATTGCAATTCAAGCCGTACTAAATATTGCAGTTGTAACTGGCTCAATTCCGCCAACTGGATTGCCGCTTCCGTTCATTAGTGCAGGTTCAACAAGTTTGCTTGTTTTTATGAGTGCCATCGGGGTTGTGCTGAATGTGGATAGGCAGAGTAGGAAAACTAAAATTTAAAAATTTTTAATGTAAAAGTATACAAAGTGCAAGGATTTTGTATACTTTTTTTTGTTTTTATTGTATACCTAATGTAGGTAGGAAAATATTAATGAATAATTTTGATTGGTTTAAAAAAGCAAAATATGGTTTATTTATACACTTTGGCTTATACTCTGTGCTTGGTGGAGAATACAAAGGGGTGAAGTGTGGCAATTATGCAGAGTGGATACAATCGTATTTAAAAATAGGTAATGAAGAAATGCTTAATATTGCAAATAATTTTAATCCTAAAAAATTTGATGCGGAAGAGTGGGTAAAATTTGCAAAAGATAGTGGATTTAAATACATTGTATTTACAGCAAAACATCACGATGGTTTTGCTATGTTTGATTCTAAGGTTAGTGATTATAATATTGTTAAGAAAACTAATTTTAAGAGGGATATTTTAAAAGAACTTTCCAATGCCTGCAAAAAAGCAGGTGTGAAATTGGGAATATATTATTCGCAAGACCTAGATTGGCACGAAAAAGATGGTGGCGGATATAATACGCCGGTAGTTGATTGTGCTGGAACTTCTTGGACTAATGATTGGGATTTTGACAATAATTGCAAAGATTTTAATAAGTATTTTACAGAGAAGTGCTTGCTTCAGATTGAAGAATTAATGACAAATTATGGAGAAATATCGGTGGCTTGGTTTGATATCCCGTTTACTCTTTCGAAAGCACAGAGTGAAGAGATTTATAATTTAGTAAAAAGATATCAACCAAATTGTTTAATTAATTCAAGGCTAGGCAATGGCAAATACGATTATGTTTCTTTTGGTGACAATGAAATACCTTCATCAAAAGAACAATTGCAAAATATAAATTCAAAAGACAATGATATAAATGGAATAAAATATTCGGAGTCTGGCTTGTATGAAGTTTGTCAAACACTAAATCAATCTTGGGGATACACTAAATTCCCAATATGGAAAGATTTAAGATTATTACAAAGAAATAAAAAATTATGTGAAAATTTACAGATTAATTACTTAGTTAATATAGGTCCTGATGCTAAAGGTTGTTTCCCAACCGATGCAAAAAAGATATTAAAAGAACTAATGCGGAATTCATAGTGCAATAACTGATGTTAAGAGGCTCAATTCCACCAACAGGATTACCCGCGTCAAAACTCTCGTTTGTCTTGCTTGTGCTCTGCAAGTTCGCACATTCGCTTAACACTCGGTTTTTCCTTTCCCCATTTCGCAACCAGTGTTCATGGGTCCAAAAACTCTGCGGGTTCAACAAGTTTGTTGCGTTCATGTAAGCTATTAGGGTTGTGTTGAATGTGGATAGGCAATCAAGAAAATTTAATATTTTTTAAGAACTGTATGCAAATTCTAATAAATGTGTATACATTTTTTATTTTTTATGTTACTATATTCGTAAGTAGGAGACAAAAATGAAATTCGAGGAATTATTAAAAGATGAAAGATTTTCAAATAAATTAGAAAAAGGACAAATCTCTCAAACTTTTATTAATGAAGTCAAAGCGAATTGTTTTGAAGATGAATTAATTGAAAGATTGATAAGCGCGGAATATGAAGACTTAAGCGAATTTGATAAAGATATATTATCTGGCAAAATAATATGGGATATTGATCCGATAAAAATTCCTATAAAGAAGTTCAATAAAGAATTGTGTGATTATTTAAAAAAGTTAGGGTTCACAGACAAGAAGATTTCAAGTTTATCAAAAGAAATCTGTGAAATTTATAAAAATATAAATTCAATAGTTGCTAAAAAATTTGAGGTGAATGGTATTGCCAGTTTTTTGATAATTAGTGATGTGTGCTTGTTTAAAGCTGAAGATGTGACGTTAGATATACAAGAAGTTAACAAGCATATAGATTGGGCAAAACCGGGATTTATATTGTTTGCGTGGACTGAAGACGGTGGGGCGATGTATTTTGACATTGCAGGCGAAAAAACATCTATATATTGGTGTGATCATGAAACTGATGAAATGTTTTTGGTGGCGGACAACTGTAAAGAATTTGTTGACATTTTTTGCAGTTAATTTAATTGATAAAAGTAAATTGATATAGTCAAAGTTAAATAATAATAGCCAAAATATTTTTCTCTGTTTTTATTTTTTGTGGTAGAATGTAGGTAAAGGAGCGGATAATATGAGTGAGTTAAAACATAGTTACACACCGCATATTGATAAAGTTATATTTGATGAACTTTTAAAGAAAGCTGAAAGTTCTGAATTTAATAAGGGTGGATCTAACAGTAAATGTGCGATAATTGACAATTATGCGATTTTAAGAACTAGCAATATTCCGGGGCATGATGATTCTTTTACAAAAATGATAAATGCTCTGCAGGATTTAAAGAAAAAAGGTGTCAATGTTGTTCCTATTTTGGGTTATGGAATTATTGAACTTGGTCAAATCTACGATAGTGGTAAAAGATACGATAAGGGCTATATTGTGCAAGAAAAAGCTCCTGGGAAAGAGTTGTTGCATGTGAGGAGTGAATTAAAACACAAATCTGAAGAGGAGTGCCGAAAAATCGTTTTAGATTACATAAAATTACTAGATACTATTCCACAAGAACACTACGACAAGTGGGTGTCAGATTTTAAAGCTATAACAGATGGTAAAGTTCAGGTTGATCCAAGCAAAGAATCAAACTTTTTCTATGATGAAAAAAAGGGTTTTTGCTTTATAGATTTAAATTTTTTCACAAGTGAAACATTATTTGATAAGGTTGATGCAAATGGTGAAGTAACACATGAGGAATTTATTCTATATACACTCACACCTTTTAGACATCTATTTGGTGGTGTGTATGACAAGTATCTTAAAACATCTGAAGAACTAGAATTTTCTCAAAATGTTGCGGCTAAATGTTTGGAAAGATATTTTTTGGCTTTAACAAAACTTGGTGTAACCGAACGTGATATGGAGTTTGTTTGTGAAAGGTATAATATGCCAATGCCTGAATTGGGCTGCACCGCAAGAATTTAATGATTTAATAACTACTTATCATAAAGAGGAGATAAATTATAACATGAAAAATTATTTTATTGTTCATGCTTTAGGCAACACGGGAAGTGATTATTGGTATCAATTCGTGAAAAATAAAATAGAGTCAATGGGTTATGATTGTTATGTGCCAACGTTGCCACCTGTTGAAAATATGTCTTATCATTCATGGGCTAAGGCTTTTGATAAATATAAAGAATTTATTAATGAAGAATCAGTTTATATTGGTCATTCTACTGGTGCAATTTTTGGTGTTAGATATTTAATGGACAACAATCTCAAAATAAGCAAATATATAAGCGTTGTTGGGTTTAATAAAGAAAACACTAGTAATCCGCATCCTATATGGGAAGAGATTAATAAAACATTTTTTGTGAAAGACTTGAAAAAATTTAAAGATTTTGCAAAAGAAAGAATATCGTTTTATTCGCCAACCGATATTTATGATTTTAATTTGTTGAATGAATTTGCAGAAGAAATTGATGCGAAAACAGAAATCATCGAGAGAGCTGGCCATTTTACAAAAGGATATGAAACAGAATTTAATGAAATTTTGAAGTGTTTATAAAGAGCAATTAAATTGCTCTTTTTTTATGTAAACAATTTTAAAAACTTTTACATAAATATAATTATGAAAAATAAATTGAATAGTTTCGAGATTGTTGGGGGAAACAAACTTTTTGGGGAAATTCACAATCAAACGAGTAAAAACGCAACTCTACCAATTTTAAGTGCAAGTCTTCTTTGTGATGAGTTTGTTAAAATTTTAGATATTCCCGATATAACCGATGTTGATAATATGCTCAAAATATTAAAAAAAATAGGTGTTAACGTTAGTAGAAAGGATAGGAACATATATTTAAATCCAACAAAAGCAACAAACACAAAAATTGATTGCAATTTAAGCAAAACAATGCGTTCGTCACTTTTTTTGCTTGGTCCAATGCTTAGTAAATTTGGTGAGATTAATTTGACAATGCCGGGTGGATGCAAGATTGGAAAGCGCCCTATAGATATTCACATCAATGCGTTTAAGAAACTGGGAGTAGAAGTTCAAATTTATGATGAGCATATTTTTTTCAAAGTAAAAAATGCCCACTCAACCAGAATTAAACTTAGAATTCCTAGCGTTGGAGCAACGGAAAATATAATTCAATTTGCTTGTAAACTTAAAGGTAAAACAACAATAGTTAATGCAGCTAAAGAACCAGAAGTTGTTGATTTATGTAACTTTTTAAACCAGATGGGCGCAAAAATCCTGGGCGCAGGAACGGATGTGATTACAATATATGGTGTTGATAGGTTAACACATACTGAATATGCCCCAATAGGTGATCGTATTGCTGCGGGAACAATAATGACAGCTGTGGCAATTGCAGGTGGAAATGTGACCATAACAAATGCAGTCCCATATCAAAATTTAAAATTAATTGAAATTTTAACCCAATTAGGTTGTCAAATCAACTTTAAAAATGATATAATACATATTGTAAGAGAAAAAGAACTGCATTCAATAAAGGAAATTTCAACAGGATTTTATCCAAACTTTCCAACAGACATGCAATCGATGATTTTGGCTTTAATGTGTGTCGTTAATGGTGAAACCATTGTTAGGGAAAACATTTTTGAGAACAGGTTTTTAACAATTTCTGAACTTAAAAAGTTTGGTGCTAATGTTAAAATGTTAAGTTCAAAACATGTCAAGGTTAAAGGTGTTAAAACATTAACAAGCGCAAGCGTTGAAGCAATGGACCTTAGGGGTGGAGCAAGTTTGGTGTTGTTAGGGCTTATAGCGAATGGAAAAACAATTGTAAACAATGTTCATTTCATTGACCGTGGATATGATAATTTTGAGGATATGTTGAATAGTTTGGGTGCAAACATTAAGAGGGTATGAAGAAAGGTAGCATTATAACATTATTTTTAATAACTGTGGTTCTTGCGACAATAGGTGTTTTATTTGGCGCGGTGTTTTGTTTGCGCACTCAAAATGTAACAATCATCGGAGATGCTCTTTTTGATATAAGCAATGATGAAATAATTAGATCTGCAGAGATTAAAAATGGTAATCCAATTTTTATGATCAATAAGGATACTGCAATAAATAAAATCGAATCTGCTTATCCATATGTTAAAGTAATTCAAATCAAAACAATAAGTTTAACAGAAATTGATATTAGAATTAGAGCAAGACACGAAATGTGTTATAAAGAACAAAATGACAATTACTATATCATGGATGAAGAGCTTAAGGTTTTGAAAATAATTAAAGCAAGTGAAGATGGTGAAGAAAGCAATAAACCAACGCATTTAATTTATGTTGAAAATGAAATGGCTAATATTAATTCGGAAACTGTAGAGGGTGATTTTGTTGGAACTGACTATCAAAAAGAGGTTGGGCAAATCTTATATTATTCGTTCGTTAACAACGTGAAAGAGAAAACTCCTGAAACAACAGAATATTACACAAGAGCGGACATGTGTGACATTGTTAAATCTATTAAATTTGAAAGCAAATCATCGTTTGATAAAATAGTTATAACAACAAAGTATGGCATTAAATTTGACATTGAGAACCCATCAATTGATTTAACTCATAAAATGAATGTATGCTTATCCACAGTTAACTCATTGATTGATGAGGGTTTAGGTAGGGAAAAATCTGGCACCATTAAGATATATTATAGCTTGGAAGGTGTTCAGCAGAATGTTTACATTCCAGCAAGTGAAGAATCAGAATAAGGTCTAAGCAAATGACCTTATTTTTTATTCAGATATCTTCAACAAAATAAACATGATATATGAAAGGTTAAAAATGTGAATTTGTCATGCTTTTTATGTAATAATATTGTGTATTTTAAGCTTTAAGGTAACAAAATATGGTATAGTTGAGCGAGAAAATGTAAAAGTTTATAAATTTAATTAATAATTTAATTAATTTATTTGACTAAAAATACAAGATTTTGTATACTAATATTAGTTATAAAGCGAAATGGGGGATTAATTTGCTTAACAAATTGAAATTTATCTTAGATATTGGGTCGTCGGCTCTCCGTTTGTATGCAGTAACCGAATTTGCTGGAAGGCAAAGAGTTGTTGCGGAGGAGAGTGTTTTGTATGACGGATTCATGGATGGTGAATTCCTAAGTGCTGATGAGTTGGAAAATGATTTGCAAACACTCATGGATGCAATGAATCAAAAAATAAGAAAACCAATATCATCAATTATTGTTGGTGTCCCAAGTGAGTTTAGCTTGTGCGTTTGCAAGCGAATTTCACGAAAATATGTTGGTCTCCACAAAATTAAGGAAAACGATTTAAAAAGCCTTTATATCTCTAATGCAAACTTTGGCAATAGCGAAGCATACAGTTTAATTTCATATAGTCCAATGCAATGTCTACTTGATGACAATTTCAAAACACTTTCGCCAGTTGGGAAGAAAACAACCTCGTTAATTCTTGATGCGAGTTACATATTAGCAAAAAAATCTTTCATTGATATTGTGAAGGAAAAATTGAAAAACCTTAAAATTACAAATGTTGAATTCGTGTCTTCAGCGCTTGGACAGGCGATGGCATGTGAGCCAATCAAGAATGATAAAAAGCCAATTGCAATTGTTGATGTTGGTCACATTTCAACCAGTGTGTGTGTCTACAAGGGAGAGGGTATAGCTTTGCTTACATCATTTGCATTGGGCGGTGGTCATATCTCATCAGATTTAATGCAGGTGTTAGGGCTTAATTTCAAATCGGCTGAGCTTATTAAGAGAAAAATAATTCTCACAATTGAGAGCAAGAAAAATGAATACTATGAAATTTGTCATAAAGGGAATTTAATTAAAGCTCCAATTAACATGACAAATCAAGTTGTAAAGAGCAGGATTGAAATTATCGCAAAAATAATAAAAGATATTTTATCAATTAATGAAGTGTTTGATGGAATTGACATTTATCTAACCGGAGATGGAATTGCAAACTTCAAAGGTGTTAAAAACATAATTAAAGATGTTACAAAGCATAATGTGTATGATTATAAAATTCCGTTTAATAATTCATACGATAAATATCAAACATCAAAAATAGGATTAGCCATGTTGGCTGATATAATGATTTAAAGGAGAGAAACATGAGCGTAAGTAATATTTGTAATATTAAAGTTGTTGGTGTTGGTGGTGGCGGAAACAACGCCGTTAACAGAATGGTTGCATCAGGAATAACTGGTGCGTATTTCGTTGCAGTTAATACTGACATGCAAGACTTACTTGCATCAAATGCCGATGAGGTTATTCAAATTGGAAAACAACTCACCAGAGGTCTTGGTGCAGGGTCAAATCCAGATGTTGGTAAAGCGGCAGCGGAAGAAAGCATTGAAGATATTCGTAGAATGCTTCAAGGCACAAACTTATTATTCATAACAACTGGTCTTGGTGGCGGAACTGGTAATGGTGCGGCTCCAGTTATTGCGAAGTTGGCAAAAGAAATGGGTATTTTAACCATTGGTGTTGTAACAAAGCCATTTAAGTTTGAAGGTCCAAAACGTGCGGCAAATGCCGAACGCGGAATTGAAGAGATGAGAAGATATTGCGACTCACTTGTTATTATTCCAAACGAAAAACTCTACACGATTTTCAACAAAGAAGTTTCATTAGCTGATGCGTTTAGATATGCAGATGATGTTCTTCATCAAGCAATTCAAGGCGTTAGTGAAGTGATTTCAGTAACAGGTCTTATCAACTTAGACTTTGCCGACGTTGCAACAATCATGAGAGATAAGGGAATTGCTCACATGGGTATCGGTAAAGGTCGTGGGGCAAATAAAACAATTGAAGCTGTTCGTCAAGCTGTTACAAGTCAACTTCTTGAAACAAGCATTGAAGGTGCAACTGGTATTTTGATCAACATCTCAGGCGGAAGAGATTTAACTCTTAGTGAAGTTTATGAAGCAGTTGATTTGGTTAGAGACGTTGCCCATGCTGATTGTAACGTAATTTTTGGTGCTAATGTTAATAATGATATTAGCGGTGAAACAGAAGTTACAGTTATTGCAACAGGATTTGAACAGAATGATGAAGAGAAGAAAGAGTCTGTTCCGGAGTTTAAGAATAACAGTGCAGATTTTAAGGTGTTCACAGAACCTGTTAAAAAAATCGAAGAACCAGTAGTTCAATTAGTTAAGGAAGAAAAGGTTGAAGAACACGATGTTGAGTCAGAACATAAAGATGAAGTGGAAGATATTTCAATTGCAAGCAAAAAGCCTATCATCGACGATGACGACATTCCACCTTTTTTGAGAAAACTTAGACGTTAAGAGGTTTAGGATATTGTGGAACGTACTCAAATATAATTTCTAAGTTATCACTTTTTAAGAAACTTTGAAGATAAAAGAGCAAATGCTCTTTTTTTTATTTTTTTGAGACGTTAAAAACTGCTAGATAAACTAGAGGATTTCATTGTATTAAAACATAAAAACTGCCAAACAAGTTGACAGTTTTAATTGCATATTAAAACAATAAAATCGGTTGTTGCAATTTCATTGGTAGATAATAAATCACTGGTACAATTTCTGCATTAACTTTTCAAACAAAGCAACGGCAAAATACATTAAACTTGCTAAAACGCAGAGGATAACAGTTGCGGTCATAACAAGGTTTAAATTAAACACTTGCCCACCGTAGATTAGAAGATATCCAAGACCTGCTTTAGACACTAAATATTCACCCATGATTGCGCCAATCCAACTTAAACCAACGTTAACTTTGAGAGTTGTAATAATGTCTTTAAGTGAATTAGGTAAAATTAGTTTGATGAATATTTGAATTTTGTTTGCACCAAGTGATTGGGCGAGGGTGATTAGTTGCTTATCACAACTTGTGAAAGAGTTTAGTATATTCATGATCGTCACAATAATAACAATCAAAATACACATAAATATTATCGCTTTTTGTCCGGCACCAAACCACACAATGATAATTGGGCCGAGTGCAATTTTGGGCAACGAGTTCAGAACAACCAAATATGGTTCTAGAACACGTCGAAGGAAGTCACTATACCACAAAGTGAATGCCACAACAAAGCCAATTAAAGTTGCAATGCTAAAACCCGCCAATGTTTCATAGAGTGTAATTTTTGAGTGATAAAACAACTGACCATTATTGCATAATTCGACAATTGTTTTAATTATTTTTGATGGGCTAGAGAAGAAGAAAGAACTGATAATTTCATGTTTGCTGAGTAATTCCCAACTTAGCACAAAAGCAATGAGTATTAAAATTTGGGTGATAACAATCAAGATTTTTTTTGATGTGTGTTTCTTTAGGTAATCCGCATGGGCTTCGCTAAATTTTGTTTTGGTTTTCATTTTGAATTTCCTGCCAAATTTCATCGAAAAGTTTTTTACATTCGTCTGTTTGTCTGCGTTCAAAAGGTGTTAAGTTAACATCAAATTTTGGAGAGTGGATGGCTTTAATTGTCCCAGGCCTTGAAGATAGCACAACAATTCTATCACTCATAGTTATTGCTTCAATTAGGTCATGGGTAACGAGGATGGCTGTCTTTTTTTCTTTTTTTATTATGTTAAAAACATCATCACAGAGTTGTAGGCGTGCTTGATAATCTAGAGCACTAAAAGGTTCGTCAAGGAGTAAAAGTTCTGGTTTTAGCGCAAGAGTTCTAATAAGAGCAACACGTTGTCTCATTCCACCACTAAGTTCGGTAGGATGTTTTTTTAAAAATTCGCCAAGACCATATTTGTGTGCCAAACCAATCGCGTATTCTTTTCGTTCTTTAGTTTTTTTTCGCTTTAATTCTAAACCCAAATAAATGTTTTTTTCAATATTTCTCCATGGAAGCAAATTGTCTCGTTGGAACATATAGCCTGAGATGTCATCTTTTGGGGAAGGTGTTTTATTAAGAACTTTAACTTCGCCAAATGTGGGTCTTATTAATCCAGAAATAAGCGATAAAATGGTTGTTTTTCCGCATCCAGAAGGTCCAACAATTGAAATGAATTCTTGTTTTTCTATTTTTAAATTAATGTTGGTCAGAGCTTGAGTTTCATGTTTGATGCTTTGATAAATTAAATCTAAATTTTTTATTTCAACAATATTTTCCATCTATGCAACTTTTTTTGCAAAAGAATTGTTAACAGCATCATTCCATTCAACTCTGTTTGTTAGTTCGCCGGCATTATCAATAATTTCAAGCATTTTGTTCCAAGAACTTTCTTTCAACTCAAAATTGCTAGCATATGCGCCAATTTTGATGTAATTTTTTACTGAAGCTAAAATAAGTTGGTCGCTTGTGGTGTTGAATGAAGGCTTCAAACTTGCTAAAATTTGTGCATCTGTTGCAGTGATTAGATAATCATATCCTTTTTTTAATGCCCGCATAAACTTGTTAATTTTTTCACTGTTATTTTTAAGATATTCATCTGTTGCAACAAAGCAAGTGTAAGGAACATCTTTAACTTCATCACCTAAAGCGGCAACGATATATCCAGTTCTATCAAGTTCACACTGACTTGCGGTTGGATCAAACATTGTGCAAAAATCTCCAGTTCCAGCAACAAATGATGATGTGGTTAGGTTGAAAGCAATTGTTGTGTCTAGTTTAACGTCAACACCTTCGCCAAGTTCAGCTCCAGTGGTTAAACCATGGATTTCTTCCAAAATGTATTGCAATGTCATGGCAGGCATTCCACCTTTTCTGCCTGCAATAATATGAGTTCCTGCCAAAGAACTCCAATCAAATTCATCACCTGCATCATTTCTGCCCACAAGGAAAGAACCATCGCAAGCTGTTAATTGAGCAAAGATTTTGGGAGCATTTTGCATTCCGTTATTACGAACATATACGCAACTTTCTGGCCCCATGAGTCCAACATCGGCACTTTTTGATATCAAAGCAGACATAACTGTATCGCTTCCTCCCGCGTTAGTTAATTCGATCTTCAAGCCCTCATCATCAAAATAGCCATTATTTTGAGCAACATAGAGTGGAGCGTAGAATAGCGAATGTGTTACTTCGCTGATGCGAATTGTATTATCTTCTTTTTTGCCACAACCCACAGAAACAAAGCAAGAGAACATGCTAATAAACAGGACGAGTAAAATTGAAATTTTCTTCATTCATTCTCCTTTTAAATTTTTATATGGAAGTTGTTTTAAGTGGTTTAATGTCTTCCATAGTTCATTTTATGTGCGATTCTATTTTTTGTTAATTGAGATATTAAGGCAAATTTTGAAAATCACCTTAATTTTGTTTTACAAAAATAAAATTCTTTGTTAAAATAACCAAGAGGTAAATTATGACTAGAAATGATACATTTTATAAAATTTTGTTTGCTGTTGAATTGGCGCTTTTACCACTTGTTTTTGCAGCAAACTTATTGTTGCCGATGTGGACAGTTGGCTTGTTTATTACAGGGATTTTAGTAACAAAAATTTGGATGGTGCTTTTTAGAGATAAGGAAAACAAAGTTCACACAATAATAAATGCAATTGGTGGAGCATTAGAGATTTCAACTCTTGTTATCTTCTTCACATCAATTGATTTGATAGAAAGCGTTGTTTTGAGCGTGTTCATTGTGGTTTTTGTTGTGTTATTGAATGTGTTTAGAATTGCTTTAGTTGATTCTAATATGCCTGAAATTATTGATGCAGTTGATGCGTGCTTTACAATCTTTGAATTCTTGGCATTAATAGCTTTTGTGCTAATTTCATTGATTGTTGTTGAGTTAACAACAGTAATTCTTAATATTTCAACATTTGCATTGTTGCTCACATCTGCAGTTTCAGTGGTATACAAGGTGTTCTATGTTTTCAAAATAAATGATATTTTTAACAAAATTAAAAACTTTTTTGCAAGAAGAAAATAATTCATCAACGTTTTGTTATAAACTAAAATATTGACTATTGACAAACCATTAGTTTGGTGTTAATATACGAATAGGAGATATATTATGACATTTTTATTAGCAATGGATCCGTTGGATTTCTTATTAAGATACACAGTAATCACAGGTATTATTTTTGCAATTATAGGAACATCAATTTGCATGATGGCAAAGCGTATCACAATGGCAAAGAGAAAACAAGTTGAAATCAATCCAGGAGACAAATTTTACTCAACATTAAAATTTATTGGTATTTTATTAATTCTTGTTGGAATGATTATTATGGTTTTGCCAATTGAAGTAACATTCTATAGGGGGTAATTTTGCAACATTACTTTATTGATAAGGATCATGTTGATAGTGATTTCTTTAATTTCAATGATAGTGTTTTAGGGTTAGATTTATGCTTTCGCAGTTGCGATAGCATTTTTTCTAAGAACAAGATCGATGAAGGAACAAGAGCTTTGCTTGATGCAATAAGCAAAAAATGTGAGATAAGTGGACATGGGCTAGATTTGGGATGTGGTCTTGGGGTTATTGCAATCACATTAATTAAAAAATATGGTGTAACATTTGATATGTTAGATATAAACAGGACTGCAGTAAAACTTAGCAAAGAAAACTTAATCAAAAACAATGTTCAAAAATCTGCTAATGTTTTTTATAGTGATGGCTTTAGTGAAGTTAAAAACAATTATGATTTTATTGTCACAAATCCACCAATTAAAACTGGCAAAAAGTTGCTTTTTGATTTAATGCAAGGAGTATACGATCATTTGAATTCCAATGGTCAATTGATTTTAGTAATCAGAAAAGATCATGGCATGGAAAGCTTGAAAAAACACATTAATTCAATTTTTGGGAATTGTGAAATTATTGATAGAAACAAAGGTTTCTACATTTTGAGGTCACTAAAAATATAAAGCAATGGCTTTTATATTTTAAAAGTAGTTAAAATTTAATCATAAAATAATAAGAATAAACAAGTTATTATTAATTTGTTTATTTTTTATTCACAAAAATAGTGAAAAAACATAAATAATATAGTTGACAAAATTATTGATTTTTCGTTAAAATCAAAATAATGAGAGTAAAAGGAGGGAAATAATTATCTTCTAGGGGAAAGGATAATTATTTCTTTTTATTATTGTATAAAAAGATCTAATTACTCTATTTAATTTTTTCAAAATAAGGAGGGTGTTATGAAAAAATTTTTAAGCAAAAAACCGGTAATGATTGTATTCATTGTTGCGGCAGCTGTCTTTTTGGCAGTTGAAATTGGCATCTTGGTTCGACCAATTTCATACGGGTTAAATTATACTTACAAAGAAACAGTTGGAACAGTGGAAATGGTTTCAACAATCAAAGTTCACAGTGATTCTATCGCAAGACTATCAATGGAAGAAGGCGAAGATAAAATTGTTATGGATATGTGGATTTATCGTGATGGAGATAAGGTTATCACGCTTGAACCGAAGAAACTTCTTGAATATTCAGGAATGACAGATGAACAAATTGAAGCGATGAACAAAGATTGCATGACTAAAGATGAATATAAAAAAGAAGTTGAGGAATTAAAAACGCTAAAAAAAGAAAACAGCAAACTTTATGCACTCAAAATGTTAGATGCAATGGAGTTTGGTGTTTTCCAAGCAAAAATGGGTGATGATATTGCAAGATGTCCACAAGCAATTATATTTGTTTCTGTTCATGGTGCTTTGACCTTTGCTTTAGTTACTTTTGCAACTTTGGCCGTTCTTTGTGTCCTTAAAAAGAAAAAAGCTTAATACACTTGCAGTTCGCAAAAGTAAGTATTAGTTAATAAAAAAGGCATAGGCTATGCCTTTTTTTTGTTTTATTAAATAGAGTCGTTAAAAAGTTTCAAAATTAAAGTCGCTGAAATTATTAAAGATATTATATTGATTTTTAAAATGATTGCAACAACGATTGTTTCTAGTGTCCCTACACTGTATAAAAGTATATGAAAATTCAGGGAAATAACTTAAATTTGTTAATTTAACACAGTTGCAACAACCTATTCTGTAAAAGAAATGATATAACATGTTAAACACCTCATTACACTCTATGTTGTGATGTCAAAAATTGCTAATTTTTTTAAGAGTAAATTTTCATCTTGTGCATATGATACTATAGAGGTATATATGAGAGAAATTGCCCTAGCGGTAAGGGTTGAAAATAAACATGTTGTAGACTTTTTGCAAATGAACATAAAAAGCAAAATGGATTTTTGTAAAACTATAATAACTAATTATTGTGACAATAATTTTTGTTATCTTTTATTTGCTTGCGACAAAGAGTTTGTCCTTGTATGTGAGGAGATAATCAGGGATGCAATAATTGACTATATTGAAACAATTTACAAAGTTAACTTTATAAAAAAAATGATTAAAACTTCGCTAGATAACACACTTGCATTCAATGCTTATGTTAAAGTTCTTTCAATGTTTGATAAAGCAACAGATGTAAATGCTCTAAAAGATATAATTATGTTTAATCAAACATTTTTCATTGATAGTTTTTTAGAGTTCAGACTAACTCCCCTTAAAACTCATTGGAAAAATTTGGCAAATCTAAGCAGTGACAATATAACACTTTTTAATTCACAAACTTTTGAAGATATAATTCGTTTTTTGATCAATTCTATGGATAATGATAATTATAAAGTTAAAATAGTTTGTGATGAGAATATGTTTAAGATTTATAACATAAAAAATAAAAACGACAGATTAAAAAAGGTCGCAGAATGTGATAACACATTAGAATTAATAACAAATGTTTTAAACTTTTGCCCAAACTATGTGGATGTTTATCTCTCAACAGACCAAAACAGTGAAGCGGTAAGCTTTCTAAGTAATGTTTTCACCAATCGACTTAAAATATATTCAAAAGGGACTCACTAGTTGCTCACTAAACATATTATTGGGGGGTATGCATTGATGCAAAATAATTAAAAATCACATTAAATTGTTTGAACAATCTAATTTTCGTTCAAGAAAAAAATTGGAAAAATTGGAAAAAGTGTTGACTTTTAAATGTTATTGATTTAAACTAAAGACAGTTTAATAGGCTACTTTTTGGACAAGTAGGTTATGAGTCCCTGTTAAGAGAGAGTGCATGTTGGCTGGAATTTGCACATCAAACTTGTAAGCGAAACCACCAATTAGGTCAACGCAAGTGATATTCTTGTAAAATAAGTGAATAATAGTTTTTGCTATTATTAATTAGGGTGGAACCACGGTTTAAGTTTAATCGTCCCTTGGATTTTTAGTCCAAGGGATTTTTTTATGGAGGATTTAATATGAAAAGAATTATATTAACAGGCGCAAGTGATGGATTAGGTAAAAAATTTGCAGAATTGTGTTTACAAAATAATATTGAGATTGTGGCACTTTGCAGAACAAAACCAAGTTATGAATGTCAATTTATTCCAACTGATTTAACAAATGAAGAGTCAATGATTAACGCTTGTAACACAATAAAAGAAAGGTATGGCTCATTTGACGCTTTAATTAATTGTGCTGGTGTTCCAGGCGTTCAAGAACTAAATAAAATAACTTATAAAATGTTGGATACTTTGATTAAAATTAACACTATAGCACCAATGTTTTTAAGTTCACAATTGATTGATTTAATCAAAGAAAATGGTGCTGATATAATAAATGTTGGTTCAACTATTGGTTTAAAACAAGGTTATAAAGATCAATTGGCTTACACAACATCAAAGTGGGCTCTTAGAGGAACAAGTTTTAATTTACAATTGGAACTAGCAAACTATTCTTCACGTGTTATTCAATTAAATGTTGGTGGAATGAACACCAAAATGCACGAAAAGCAAACAGGTAAAAAATTAGAAAACCCGAATGAATGGATGAAACCTGAAGATATTGCAAAAATTATGCTTTACACCTTAAATTTGCCAAAACAAATCGAAGTTAGCGAAATTGTTATCAATCGAAAGAAAAATTAATAAGGAGAAAATTTATGCAACATATATATAACACAAAAGGAACGTGTAGCAAGCAAATTATAATTGATGTTGATGATAATGGAATAATTGAAAACGTGACCTTTATTGGTGGTTGCAACGGCAACACCAAAGGAATTAGTAGTCTTGTAAAGGGTATGAGAGTTGAAGAAGTGATTGAAAAACTTCAAGGTATAACTTGTGGGTTTAGACCAACCAGTTGTCCAGATCAGCTTGCAACAGCATTAAAACAAATTAAGGAGCGTTCGTAAATTTAAACTTAAATTTAAAATAAAACAATTTATATAAGGAGAAAAACAAAATGGAAAAAGAAGAATTAGAAGAATTAAATAAAAAGCAAGAAATGTATCGTCACAGCATGAGCCATATTCTTGCAAAAGCAATCAAACAATTATATCCAAACGTAAAATTGGCAATTGGTCCAGCTATTGACAATGGTTTTTACTATGATTTTGACAATGTTTCAATTTCACCAGAAGATTTTGGTAAAATTGAAGACAAAATGCGTGAAATTATTAATAAAAATGAAGATTTTGTGTGTTTAGAAGTAAGCAAACAAGAAGCGCTTCAAATGTTCAAAGATGAGCCATATAAAACAGAATTAATTAATGAATTACCAGAAGGTGAAATTATAACTGCATATAAAACAGGCGAAGATTTTATCGATTTGTGTCGTGGTCCACATGTTGAAAATACAAAATTTTTGCGTGGTTTTGCTTTTAAAATTAATAGAGCAAGCGGTGCTTATTGGAGAGGAAGTGAAAAGAATAAGATGTTAACAAGAGTTTACGTTTTCGGTTTCCTTGATAAAAATGATCTTAAAAATTATGTAAATCAAATGGAAGAAGCGTTAAAACGTGATCACAATAAACTCGGTCGAGAATTAGGATTATTCACAACTGTTGACTATATTGGTCAAGGTTTGCCAATTTTACTTCCAAAAGGTGCAAGAATTGTTCAATTGTTACAACGTTTTGTTGAAGATGAAGAACAAAAGCGTGGTTGGCTCTTAACAAAAACTCCATTTATGGCAAAGAGTGATCTATATAAAATTTCTGGTCACTGGGATCACTATAAGGACGGTATGTTTGTTCTTGGTGATGAAAATAAGGATAAAGAAGTGTTTGCGCTTCGCCCAATGACTTGTCCATTCCAATATCAAGCATATTTAAATCAAGCAAGATCTTATAAGGATTTACCGCTTCGCTATAACGAAACATCAACACTTTTTAGAAATGAAGATAGCGGTGAAATGCATGGACTTATTCGTGTTCGTCAATTCACAATTTCTGAAGGTCACTTAATGTGTACTCCAGATCAACTTGAACAAGAATTTAGAAGCTGTTTGGAATTAGCCATTTATATGCTTAAAACTCTTGGATTATATGAAGATGCATCTTATCGATTCTCACAATGGGATCCTGAAAACAGAGCTAAATATATTGGAACTGATGAACAGTGGAATGAGGCTCAAGGTATCATGAAAGACATTCTTGACAATCTTGAAATTCCTTATGAAGTGGGAGTTGGTGAAGCAGCTTTCTATGGCCCAAAACTAGACATTCAAATTAGAAATGTTTGGGGCAAAGAAGACACTCTTATCACAATTCAAATCGACCAATTGTTAGCAGAAAAATTTGGAATGGAATATACAGATAGAGATGGAACAAAGAAAAATCCATATATTATTCATAGAACAAGTATTGGTTGTTATGAAAGAACATTAGCATACTTGATTGAAAAATATGCGGGGGCTTTCCCATGCTGGCTTGCTCCAACTCAAGTTCAAATCATCACGGTAAGCGACAATAACAATGATTATGCACGTAAAGTTCAATCAAAACTTCAAGCAAAAGGTGTTAGAGTTGAAGTTGATTTAAGCAATGAAAGTGTCGGTAAGAAAATAAGAAATGCTGTTATGACAAAATCTCCATATGTTTTAGTTCTTGGCGATAAAGAAATGTCAGAAGAGGGTGTTGCAGTTCGAGCACGTGGAAGCAAAGACACTGTTTCAATGAGCTATAATGAATTTGAATGTCAATTGATCGAAAAAATTGATAGCAAAACACTCGAAGTTTAAGACTTTCTTTTAAGGAGGGGATATGACAAAAACATTATTTGATGAGATTTTTAAAATGAAAAATTTGCTGCGTCGTGGTTGGACAATGAGAGATATTCCAAACAGAACAGAAAGCGATGCTGAGCATTGTTATTCTATGATTATGCTTGCATTGGAAATTATGAGTAAAAATGATCTCAAATTGGATCAATTAAAAGTTCTTAAAATGATTTCTTATCATGAGTTGGGAGAAATCGACACAGGAGATATAACTCCGGTTGATAATATTGACCGAAAAGAAAAATATCAAAAAGAATTAATTGGTGTAACTCGAATTTCAGAAGAATATGAAATGCCTGAAATTCTAGAACTTTGGCTTGAATTTGAAGAAAATAAAACTCCAGAAGCACAATTTGTTAAGAAATTAGATAAATTTGATTGTGTATTGCAAAGCAAAGTGTATTCAGATATATATAATAAACCGGAATTGTTTGAAGAGTTCAAATCAAACGGAAAAGAATATTACGATGATATGAAGAAGATGAAAAGGAAATATAAAAACTAACAAAAATAAGGCAAGTGCCTTATTTTTTACACAACACATTATTTTCTTGACTAATTTTTTATTATTGATTAAAGTATATTTAGAGGGATTTATGAATATTTTTAGTAAATTTTATAGCAGACTTTATCAAGGGATTTTTAAAATCTTTTTGCCAATGTTCCCATATAGGGAACCGGTTTTATTGAAAGATTATAATGATCTTGTTTATGCATTGAAAGAAAATGATAAAAACAATATTATTATTGTTACAGATAAAGGAATCAGAAACATTGGATTAACACAAGAATTGGAAAACGTTTTAAATGAAAACCAATTTAAAGTTACCATTTATGATGGAACAGTTCCAAATCCAACAACAGACAATGTTAGTGAAGCACTTGAAATGTTTAAAAACAACAGATGCGATTCTATAATTGCATTTGGTGGCGGTTCAGCAATGGATTGTGCAAAAGCACTTGGTGCTAGAGTATCTTGCCCTAAAAAATCATTAAATGATATGGCAGGGCTTTTAAAAGTTAATCACAGGTTACCAATTCTAATTGCAATTCCAACAACTGCGGGAACGGGAAGTGAAGCAACTGTTACCGCGGTTATAACGGACAGCAAAACGCACCACAAATATACAATTAACGATTTTGATCTAATTCCAGAATATGCGCTTCTTGATGTAAAATTAACACTTGGGCTTCCAAAACATATAACATCAACAACCGGAATGGATGCGCTAACGCATGCAATTGAAGCGTTTATAGGTCGAAGCACAACAAAGGGAACAAGAAAAAATGCTCTTAAGGCTATCAAATTGATTTTTGAAAACTTAGAGATAGCATATAATGATGGAACAAACTATGTGGCTAGAGACAATATGTTAAAGGCATCATATCTTGCTGGACTTGCATTCACAAAATCTTATGTGGGATATATTCATGCAGTTGCACATACTTTGGGCGGAAAGTATAATGTTCCACATGGTTTAGCAAATGCCATTATTATGCCATATGTTTTGAGGATGTATGGTAAATCTGTATATAAAAAACTTTGGGAAATCGGTATTTACACTGGATTGTTTAATAAAAACACTTCTAAAAAAGCAGGGGCTAAAATTGTAATTCAAAAGATTGATAATATGAACAAAAATATGGGCATTCCAACTAAAATTGATAATATTGTTGAATCTGACATTGAACATCTTGCAAAAATTGCAGCAAAAGAAGCAAATCCTTTATATCCAGTTCCAAAACTTATGACAGCCAGAGCTTTAAGAAATGTTTATTATCTAATTAAAAAATAGGGGAGTAAAAGTATGAAAAAAATTAATATTTTTAATATTGTTATGCTGGGTTTATTGCTTGTTGCAGATGTTTTCTTTATTGTTGATGGTGGTCTAACAATTAAAACAATAGCGAGTTTAATTTTTGTTGCAATCGGACTTGTGAACTTGATTTATTTGCTTAAGGTTGAAAAGCATAAATCATTACCATCATATCTATTATTCATTGGTTTGTGTTTTGCTTGTTTGGGTGACATTTTGCTTGAAATTCAGTTTGTTATTGGAGCAATATTCTTTGCGGTTGGTCATGTGTTTTATTTCATATCATACTGCAAATTATCAAAATTCAACTGGAAAGATTTGATTTATAGTGCACTAATATTTATTCCAAGTTTAAGCATAATCCTATTCGTTCCAATCTTTGATTTTGGTGGGGGAACACTTCAAATTTTATGCTGTGTTTACGCGCTTGTTATTTCAATTATGGTTGGAAAAGCAGTTGCAAATTTTGTGAAAAACAAGTCAACGTTAAATCTTATAATTTTAGTTGGAAGCGTGTTGTTCTTCATGTCAGATTTTATGTTGTTATTTAATGTTTTTGCTGATGTGAGTGGTGTATTTTTGGTGTTGTGTTTGACAACCTATTATCCTGCCGAATTCCTGCTTGCTTATTCAATTTTGAAAATGAGAAAAAATTAAAATAATTTTATTAAACACTTGACAATGGAAAATCTTTGTGTTAATATGAAGTCGTAAAAGTAGGAGTTCCACTTCTCACCTTGAAGCAAATGCGCGACAATGGTCTTAAAATTACGATTTTAATATATGTAATTTTTTGGAGTGGGTTCTTTTACGTTTAGAACTCATTTTTTAATGAGCAGGAGGGAAATTGAAAGAAACACTTAAAAATGAACAAATTGTTTTACCAGAAGTTCGTCTTATTGGTGCGAATGGTGAGCAACTCGGCATTGTGAGCAGTGCTAAAGCATTAGAAATTGCTCAAAATGAGGAATTAGATCTTGTTCTAATTGCTCCAGCTGCAAAACCACCCGTTTGCAAGGTGATGGATTACAGCAAATATAAGTTTGATGAAATGAAAAAACTTAAAGAGCAAAAGAAAGCACAAAAAGTTGCAGAAACTAAGGAAATGAGACTTTCAATGAATATTGATGATCACGACCTTGAAATTAAAGCAAAACAAGTTTGCAAATTTTTAGCAGAAGGAAGCAAAGTTAAAGTTAGTATTCGTATGAAGGGAAGAATTCAAATTCGTCCACAAATCGGAATTGATAACATGAATAAGTTTGCTGAATTGTGTGCTAGTGTTGGTCAAGTTGACAAAAAACCTGAAGTTCAAGGAAGAAATATCTTCATGTTCTTGTCACCAGTTTCAACAAAGAAGTAAAACCCACTTTAAAGAACCTAATTTTACAAAAATATTAATGATTATATAAGGAGAAATATTATGCCAAAAATGAAAACTAAAAAAGCTGTTGCAAAACGTTTTAGCCTTACTGGAACTGGTAAAATCAAACGTGCTCGTGATGGCAAAAACCACATTTTAACAAAGAAAACAAGAAAAAGAAAAAGAAATTTAAAGAAAGCTGCTTATGTTTCTAAACAATATGAAAGAAACATCAAGGCTATGATGTAGGAGGCGAAACATGAGAATTAAACGTGCTGTTAATGGTGTTAAAAAACGTAGAGCAATCTTAAAGCAAGCGAAAGGTTACAGAGGAGCAAAATCTAAACTTTACAGAGTTGCTCGTGAAGCTGTTATGAAATCTGGTCAATACGCTTACGTTGGTCGTAAGTTAAAGAAACGTGATATGAGATCTTTGTGGATCACTCGTATCAACGCTGCTTGTAGAGTTAACTCAATTAGCTACAGCCAATTCATCAATGGATTGAACAAAGCTAATGTTGAACTTAACAGAAAAGTTTTGGCAGACCTTGCTGCAACAGATGCAAACGCATTTGCAAAACTTGTTGAAACTGCAAAAAAAGCTTTAGCTAAGTAGAGTCGTTATTGTTCACTTAACGCATTCGCTAAGTCGTTCACAATAATCAAC
>JAZLCR010000018.1:0-4793 GCA_045614345.1 Candidatus Onthoplasma sp. | reverse complement strand
TTTATTTTATAATAATTTTTATTTTAAGAAGAACAAAGTGAGCATTTGCTCACTTTGTTTTAATATATTATTATTCTTCTGAATTTATATCAGTTTCATTAGATTGTTCCAAAATTTCCGTTTCAATAATTTCTTCATCAGGTTCACGCTCAACAACCGAAACACTAACAACTCTATCTTTAGAACCAACTTTCATAAGTCTCACACCCAAGCTGTTTCTTCCAACAAGATTAATTGTGTCCGCATGCGTTCTAATCATAACACCATCTGCAGAAATTGCCAAAATATCATCCTCTTCAGTTACAAGTCTTAGCGCAACAACTTTACCAGTTTTGTTGTTGAACACGCCAGCCTTAACACCTTTACCACGACGACCTTGAACTCGATAGTCTTCAAGTTTTGTTCTTTTTGCATATCCATTTGCTGTAACTGTTAGAATTTCTTTTTCTGGATCAACCTTAATTAAATCAACAACCTCTTCTTTTGGATCTATTCTTATTCCTCTAACACCCTGAGAACTTCTTCCAACAGCTCTAATTGAACTAGCCTTGAATCTTAAGCATTTTCCAGAATCCGCAACAGTCAATAATTCATCATCATCTTTAACAATTTGTGCACTAATAAGAGTGTCATCCTCAAGAAGACGAATTGCAATTTTTCCATTCTTTCTAATATTATCAAATTCATCAATCTTTGTTTTCTTAATTAAACCTTTTCTTGTTGCAAGGATTAAGAAATTATCTTCATTTAAATCTAGTGGAAGAATTGTGTTAACTTTTTCTTCGCCATCAAGTTGAAGAAGGTTAACAAGAGCTCTACCTTTTGTTTGTTTTGTTGCCTCAGGAATCATATATGCCTTAAGCACATAAACTTTACCTTTGTTTGTGAAGAACATCAAGTCATCATGGCTGTTTACAACAAACATATCTGTAACTCTATCTTCTTCCTTAGTTTTATGCGCATTAACACCACGTCCGCCCCTGTGTTGAGATTTATATTCAGCAACAGGCAAACGCTTAATATAACCTTGACTTGTAAGGGAAATTGCAACGTCATGACGCGCAATCAAATCACCAATGTCAATATCGCTATAATCCATAATAATTTCAGTTTTTCTTGGTGTTGGATACTTGTCACGAATTTCAAGTAATTCTTCTTTGATTATGTCATCAACTTTATTTTTATCTGCCAAAATTGATTTGAAGTTTTCTATTGCAACTTCAAGATCTTTTAGTTCACCTTTAAGTTTTTCAACTTCAAGACCTGTGAGTCGAGAAAGTTTCATTTCCAAAATTGCATTTGCTTGACGATCACTTAAACCAAATCTTTCTTGCAAGTTTGTTAAAGCAACTGCCTTGTCTGAACTTTGTTTGATTATTTTTATAACCTCATCAATATTATTAACAGCTATCACCAAACCATCTAAAATATGAGCCCTTTCTTCTGCTTTATTCAAATCATATTTTGTTCTTCTTGTAATAACTTCACGTTGGAATTGTAAATAATGGAAAATGATTTCTTGCAAATTTAAAACTTTTGGTTCACGATTTACTAATGCCAAGAAGTTTATTCCCATGCTTAATTGAAGTTGGGTATGTTTATATAATTGATTTAATATAATTTGTGGATTTGCGTCCCTTCTTAGCTCAATAACAACCCTCATTCCTTCACGACCAGAAGATTGGTCACCAACATATGTTATTCCATCAATCTTCTTTTCTTTAACGAGAGTTGCAATTTGTTTAACAAGTCTTGATTTGTTAACTTGATAAGGAATTGCAGTAACAATAATTCTCCAACGTCTTCCATCATCAAAACTCTCAAAATCTGTTTTTGCCCTCATCACAACTGAACCATGACCGGTTCTATACGCCTCTTGAATTCCTGCATTGCTTAAAATTTCACCACCAGTTGGAAAATCTGGGGCTGGAATATAACCCATCAACTCATCAATTGTAATGTTTGGATTTTCAATCATTGCAATAACTGCATTGATGACTTCATTCATATTATGTGGAGGAATGCTTGTTGCCATACCAACCGCAATGCCATCACTACCATTAACCAACAAATTTGGGAAACGAGAAGGAAGAACTTTTGGCTCAACTTTTTCTTCATCAAAGTTTGGCATAAAATCAACAGTATCTTTATTGATATCACGAAGAAGTTCACTTGCAATCTTGCTAAGTCTAGCTTCTGTATAACGATAAGCAGCAGGCTCATCACCATCAACAGATCCAAAGTTTCCATGACCATCAATAAGAGGTTCGTTGATTGTGAAATCTTGAGCAAGACGAGTGAGCGCATCATAAACCGATGAGTCTCCATGCGGATGATAGTTACCCAAAACATCACCGACAATCTTTGCACATTTTCTGAACGGCTTATCACTTGTTAAACCAATTTCATTCATTGAATAAAGAATTCTTCTGTGAACTGGTTTTAAACCATCTCTAACATCAGGAATTGCACGTGAAACATTAACCGCCATTGCATATGCAATGAAAGAATCTTTCATTTCGTTTTCAATGTCGATATCAATGTATCTTGTGTTGTCTATTTTTTCAAATCTGTCTTTTGCCATAATTTTTCCTTTTAATTTGGTTGTGTGCTTGCATAAAGCAAACAAATTTAAAGAAATTTTATATTAAACATTTAATATAATTTTTTATCTCAAACGAACCTTAAACATCAAGATTCTTAATTCTGGTTGCGTTGTTTTGAATAAATTCTCTTCTTGCTTCAGGTCTGTCACCCATAAGCATGTCAAATATTTCATTACAGGTCACAGCGTCTTTCATTGTAACTCTTTTTAGTGTTCTTGTTTCTGGATTCATTGTGGTATCCCAAAGTTGATCTGCGTCCATTTCACCAAGACCTTTATAACGTTGAATATCATTAATTTGACCAAGTTCTTCAACGCCTTTTGCCTTTTCTTCTTCTGTGTAATAATAATATGTTTTCTTGCCTTTAATCACACGATAAAGTGGTGGTTGAGCAAGATAGATATGACCTGTTTCAATAAGCGGACGCATATATCTATAGAAGAATGTTAACATCAAAATTTGGATGTGTGATCCGTCAACGTCGGCATCTGTCATAATAACAACTTTGTCATAACGCAATTTGTCAGGATTGCAGTTCTCATGAATTCCACAACCAAAAGCGGTAATCATCGTATTAATTTCTTCGTTTTCAAGCGCACGAGCAAGACGTGTTTTTTCAACGTTCAAGATCTTACCACGAAGTGGAAGAATTGCTTGATAATTTCTGTCTCTACCATTCTTAGCCGTACCACCAGCTGAGTTACCTTCAACTATGAATATTTCACAAACACTTGCATCTCTGCTTGAGCAATCTGCAAACTTATCAGGAAGTGACATATTATCCATAACACTTTTTCTTCGAGTGTCTTCACGAGCATTACGAGCTGCTTCTCTTGCCTTTTGAGATAATAAACATTTATTGATTAATTCTCTTGCCTCTTTTGGATGTTCTTCCAAATAATCCTTTAAAGTTTCTTCCATTGCCTTAGCCGTGAAACCTTTGATTTCATCTGTTCCAAGTTTTGTTTTTGTTTGACCTTCAAATTGAGGCTCTTCAACTTTTACTGAAATAACTGCAACGATACCCTCACGAGTGTCTTCACCGCTAAGTTTCATTTTTTCTTTCATGAGTTTGTTGTCTTGAGCGTACTCATTAATTATTTTTGTTAAACTGTTTTTAAATCCCTCTTCGTGTTTGCCGCCTTCTTCTGTGTGAATATTATTACAATAACTATGAATATTTTCAGTGTAAGTATCTGTGAATTGGAAAGAGAATTCAATTTCACATGTTGCATCTTGACTTACTCCGTTTTCATCTTTACGTTTGTATTTATAAATTTTATCAACATAGATCGGATCAGAGAAAACACATGATTTGTTTTCGGTTAAATCTGCAACAAACTCTTGAATTCCTCCCATAAATTGATAAACATTTTCCTGTTCTCGCTCAAAACGCTCATCTTTGATTGTTATTCTCAAACCTTTATTAAGGAAAGCTATTTCTCTTAATCTTGATTTCAAAACATCATAATTAAATTCAACAATTGGGAAAATTTCAGCGTCTGGTTTAAAAGTTACTTTTGTTCCAGTTTCATTTTCCGAAACATCACCAACAACAGCAAGACGAGCTTCTGGAATTCCTCTGTGATAAACTTGATGATGATGTTTTCCATTTTGCTTAATATCAACAATTAGTGTTTCACTAAGAGCGTTAACAACAGATAAACCAACGCCATGAAGACCACCAGAGATTTTATAGCCTCCACCGCCAAATTTACCACCAGCATGAAGTTTTGTTAAAACAAGTTCTGCCGCTGAAACACCTTCTTTGGGGTGAATGCCTGTTGGAATTCCACGACCATTATCTTGAACGCTTACTGAACCATCATCATGCAAAACAACGCCGATTTCATTACAATATCCAGCCAACGCTTCGTCGATTGAATTATCAACAATCTCTGTCACCAAATGGTGAAGACCACGTTCATCAGTTGAACCGATATACATTCCAGGTCTTTTTCTAACAGGCTCTAACCCTTCAAGAACTTGAATTTCACTTGCCCCATATTCATTTGTAACTTTCAAATCGTCTGTCATTTTAAACTCCTTGCCCAATTTATTTTCTTGCAAATTTTGTCGTTTTTTATAACATATTATTTAATGTTTTTTGAAAAATTTATGTTATATGTAATATAACATAATTATAACAAAAAAATATTAAAAAAACAAGTGAAAAACTAAAATTAT
>JAZLCR010000017.1:0-9696 GCA_045614345.1 Candidatus Onthoplasma sp. | reverse complement strand
AGCTTTGAGACTTACAAGAAAAATCTTGATGTCTTTTATAAGAAAGCGGTAAGCCTTAAAAATCTTGAAATAAAAGAGCAAAGCGATACAGGGAAAATCGTTATAAGCACGGCTAAAACAAACATATCGGGAAAAGCTCTTTTAAAAAGAATTTACTTTTCTAAATTTTTTTATTTGTTTGACAATAGATTTTTAAAATTATAACATATATACTATATTGGGGTAGATATGTTAGAAATAATTAATATAAAGAAAGATTACATAATGAAAGATGAAACTGTTAACGCGTTAAAGGGTGTTAACATTTGTTTTCGGAAGAGCGAATTTGTCTCTATACTTGGCCCATCTGCTTGCGGAAAAACAACATTACTTAATATTATTGGAGGCTTGGATCGATACACGTCTGGAGATCTTATAATTGACGGAAAATCAACAAAAGAATTTAAAGATAGAGATTGGGATACCTATCGAAATCATTCAATTGGGTTTGTTTTTCAAAGTTATAACTTAATTCCACATCAAACAGCGCTCAAAAATGTTGAGCTTGCGCTTTCAATTGGTGGAGTTTCAAGAAAAGAAAGAAAACAAAGAGCTATTGAAGCTTTAAACAAAGTTGGACTTGGTGATCAATTAAACAAAAAACCAAATCAAATGAGTGGTGGACAGTGCCAACGTGTGGCAATTGCAAGAGCATTAGTTAACAATCCTGAAATTATTTTGGCAGACGAGCCAACAGGAGCGTTAGATAGCAAAACCAGTGTTCAGGTTATGGACATTTTGAAAGAAATTGCAAAAGACCGGCTTGTTATTATGGTGACACATAATCCAGAACTAGCCGAAGAATATTCAACCAGAATAATAACAATGAAAGATGGGGAAGTTTTAAACGATACCAATACAGTTAAAGCTACAGAGAAGAAAAAATTAATTAAAGAATATGAAAAAAGAAAAGAGAATTTAACAGAAAAAGAAATTAAGCAAAAAGCAAAGAAATCTTCAATGAGTTTGTGGTCAACATTTGTTCTTTCAGGAAGTAACCTACTCACTAAGAAAAAGAGGACATTTATAACAGCTCTTGCGTGTTCAATTGGGATTATTGGAATTGCTGTAATCTTATCTGTTTCAACAGGTATGCATGCTTATGTTAAACAAATTGAAAAAGACAGTATGAGTGTGAACTACATAAGCATCAATGCAATGTCTTTAAATATGGGAATGGATATGTCAAAAGTTGAGTTGCCAGAATATCCAAATAATTCTAATATCTATTCATATGAATCAAACATTTATAAACAAAATGTTTTAGCTGATCAATTTATTGACTATTTAGAAAGAAATGTTAACGGAACAACAAAGGAAACTAGTTTGGTTTCAGGTATATCTTATTCTAGAAATATTAATTTCACAAATGAAGGAAAACCATTAAGTATGATTGGAGAAATTCCAAACAATGCTGAAATTTTAAAGAATGAATATACTGCAATTGCAACACATAATGGGAAGGCAATACCGACGGAAGAAAATGAAATATCTGTGATAGTTGATAAATATAATAGAGTGACATCGTTAACACTACAACAATTAGGAGTGAATTTTGTTAGTGGTGAAATCATTGATTACAATGAAATTGTTGGAAAGGAGTTGGCATTAACTGTTAGTGGGACACAATATAATGTAACCATAATTTCAATATTAAGACAAAATGAAGGAAAATCAACAGCTTGGATTCAACAATCAAATACAATGATGTCATTAACATCAACAGAAGTTGGTTACACAAAGGCTTTGGCAGACAAAGTTCAAGGAGATTGTCCAGAGCAAGTTACTATTCAAGGTTTAAATATTTATCCAAAAGATTTTGACACAAAAGATAAGATTGTTGAAGTTTTAAAGAAATGGAATGATTCAGAAATTTATAAAGTTTATGGAAATGAAAAAGATAAAGATGGAAACTTTAAGGCGGATAAATATAAAATTGATTATATTGACATGAGTGAGCTTTTGGTTGGAATGTTGGGGGATCTTATCGACATCACAACATACACCCTTGTTGCATTTTCGAGCGTCTCACTCGTGGTTTCAAGCATTATGATAGCAATCATCACTTACGCTTCTGTGATTGAAAGAATTAAAGAAATTGGAACAATTCGTTCTCTTGGAGGAAGAAAGAAGGATGTTGCCAATATGTTTAGAATGGAAGCTTGCATTATTGGGGCTGTTTCAGTTCTCATTGCGTTAACAATGACAATAATTATAAACATTATAATTAATGTAATTTTAGGAAATCTTGTTGGTGTAACCACTATTGCAAGTTTAAGTTTTGGAACTGCTCTTGGAATGACAGTTTTAAGCATCGGATTGAACTTGATTGCAAGTTTAGTTCCGGCAAACATTGCAGCAAAGAAAGATCCTGTTTTGGCATTACGTTCTGAATAACATGGATTTAAAAGTGGGAGTTTTTCCCACTTTTTTTGTAAGATTTTAATAATTTAAATTTTTATATTGACATTATTATTGGAGAGATGTTATCATGAAAATATGAAATATAAACAAACCAATTTGCCAAATGGTGCAAAACTATATTATGTTAAAAACAAAATAAATGAAAGCACTGCGGTTGATATCAATTTTGATTGTGGATCTCGATGTGACTGGATTCCAGGACTTGCTCATTTCACCGAGCATATGTTTTTCACTGGAACAAAAGATCTAACCAAGGAAGATATTGCAAAAAAATATTTTGATTTCATCGATGTTAATGCGGGAACAAGCACAAGATATATTAATTTTAATGGACAGGTTTTCACAAAGGAATTTGAAGACTACTTAAATACTGTTGCAATGATGATAACAGAAAGCACTTTTAGTGAGGAAAACGTTAAGAATGAAATTCCAGTTGTTCAACAAGAAATTGCTCGTCAAAAAGATAAATTTAAAACAATGTCTGCTTGGCTTGCGGATTACTTAACTTTTGAAACTCCAGAATATAAAAACACAACTCTTGGAAGTCAAAAGAGCGTTTCAACAATTAAAAGTGAAGATGTTAAAAAATTTGTTAATAAATATTTTGTAACCAATAACCTAGAAGTTTTTGTTTGTTCACCGTATTCAATAAATAAAGTGAAAAAACTGGTAATCAAAAACTTGGTTGACAAACTGCCAGCAGATAATAGTTTTAAAAAAATGCCTTATTTTTATAATAATGTTAAAAACAATAACTTTTATAAAATTGAAAATAAAACCATTAAAAAAAGTTATGTTTATATTAATTTTGCAATGAAGCGAAACCGTTGGGATTTTGATTTCAAACGCAAGTTTGGGCTTGTGATGGATATGTTAAATGATTATTCTGAAGGAATTTTAAATGCCCTTAGACTTAAGAAAAGTTTAGTCTATGGGGCTGGTCTGAGGGATTCTTACTATGATGAGAATTCATGTTGCGGATTTTCAACAGAGTGCGACAAAGAGAATGTTAATGAAGTGATCTCAACTTTGGCAAAATATTTAAAAGAAGTTGCTAAAAACGGCTTCACGCAAGAACAACTTGACAAAGCAAAAAGGTTATATGAGTTCGGGGAAGCAATCAAAGAAATAAGACTAAAAAAGCTAACAGGAAAACTTTATCAATTTAAATATTATGGAAAAATACTGAAAACTAAAGATGCAAAAAAAGCAATCAGAAGCGCAACTCTTGAAGAAGTGAATGCTCTATATAGAGAGGTGTTTGAAAATCCAACAGTTAGTTTGCTTGTTTATGGGGACTCAACCAAAGAAGATGTTATGAGCAAAAAAGAATTTAATCAAGTTTTTAAAATGCAGAGTTAATCTGCATTTTTTTGTCTTTTCGTTATTTTGAGCATCTTCGAAAGAGTTTAAGGTTTGAAATTAAATAAAGATTAAAAAATTTTATCTTTTTTTGTTGAATTTAAATTGTTTAAAAATTTCACTTGACTTATTGTTAATTTGTGCTATAATAAAATTAAGAAATCGTTTGAAAGGGGAAATCAAACGATATAATTTTGTGTGTTTAGTGCTCATGCACTTTTAAATAAAAAAGCTAAATATGAAAAATTTCTTTTTTGCATGAAACTCTAAGGGTGGATTAGGCGAATTTTTAATATAAAACACAAATTTTTAAAAGATAAAAATAAAAAGGAGAATATATGTTAAATAATTTAATGACAAGTGAAGAGTTTGATTCAAGCATTTTGAACAACAAAGATTTGAACCAAACAAGAAAAAATAATCAAATAAGAAAAAGTTTAAACAAGAAAGTAAATAATCAACAAAAACAATCAAAGCAACAAAAGCAATCAACAAAAAAGGTTGAGATTAAAGAGGTTGTTGAAATAAATGAAAACGGAGAGGTTACAGCTCAAAATAAAAAATCAAAAGCTAATAATCTAAAGATAAGTTTTCTTGGCGGAATCGGTGAAATTGGAAAAAATATGACAGTTTTCGAATATGGCAAGGATATTGTTGTTGTTGACTGTGGTGTTATGTTCCCTTCAGTTGATATGTTGGGAATCGATTTGGTTGTTCCAGATATATCATACTTAGTTGAAAATAAAGATAAAGTTCGTGGTTTTGTTATAACACATGGTCACGAAGATCATATTGGATCTGTTCCATATGTTGTAAACGAAATTAATGCGCCAATTTATGCAAGCAAGATGACTTGTGGACTTATCAAGAAAAAAATGGAAGAGCATAAAAAAGTTGAATATAAAACAATTGCGGTTAAACCGAAACAAAAAATCACTTTAGGATGCTTCGAAATTGAATTTATTCATGTTAATCATGCAATTCCAGGAGCATATGCTTTGGCTATCAAAACCCCTGTCGGAATGATTGTTCACACTGGTGACTTTAAAGTTGACTTAACTCCAGTTTACGATGAAAAATTTGATCTTCACACATTTGCGGAACTCGGCAAAAAGGGCGTATTGCTTTATATGGCAGATTCAACAAATGCTGAACGTAATGGCTATTCATTAAGTGAAAGAGTTGTTGCACAAACACTTGAAAAACTTTTCATTGAAAACAAAGAAAGACGTATGGTGGTGGCGGCTTTTGCATCAAATGTTGACAGAATGCAGGAAGTTATGAACCTTGCCGAAAAATATAAGAGAAAGGTTGTTTTAACTGGTCGAAGCATGGTTAACGTAACTGATGTGGCAACACAAATCGGTGAAATAACAATCAATAAAGCAAACATTATTGAAGTCGAGAAAATGAAGAACTACAAAGATAACGAAATTTTAATTCTTTCAACAGGAAGTCAAGGAGAGCCAAACAGTGCGTTATCTCGTATGACTGCTGGAGAATTTAAAGGTATTGAAATTGGTGAAAATGACACAATTATTTTCTCATCAAGCCCGATTCCAGGAAATGAAAAATCTGTTAATAACGTGATAAACAGATTAATCATGCAAGGAGCGAAAGTTATTTATAATGAACTTGAACAAGTTCATGCTTCAGGTCACGCTTGCAAAGAAGAACAAAAATTAATGTTAAATTTGGTAAGACCAAAATATTTCATTCCTGTTCATGGTGAACAAAAACACTTACTTGCTCAACGCGAAACAGCAATGAGTGTTGGAATGGATAAACATAATGTTTTGCTTCCAATGCTTGGTATGCAAGTTGAAGTTAACAAAAACGTTCTTAAAGTTGGTGGAACAGTTCCATTTGGTTCACGTCTTATTGATGGTGCTGGAATTGGTGAGATGGAAAGCAATGTTTTAAAAGAAAGAAAACAACTCAGTGAAGATGGAATTTGTGTCGTTATTTTAAATGTTAACGCAAAACAAGGGAAATTAAACAGCAGACCGGAAATTGTTTCTCGTGGTTTCACATACACAGGCGAAGCACAATCTTGGTTGGATGATGCAAAAAATGCAATTGAAAATTCTATTGATGCTGATGCTGTGAGAAGCAGGGATTATTTAAGTGTTAAAATGGCGCTTAGAAAAGCACTAACAAACTATCTCAACAAAAAATTAAAACGTAGACCAATGATCATTCCAATCATTATTGAGAGTAATGACTAGGATTGCTCGGTTTGTTGCTTTTGCTTAACGCTTTCGCTAAGTCGCTAAAAGCAATTAAATCTCGCTGAAATGGTGGCTAAGCAAAACAAGTTTGCTTGCCAAAGAGAATGTTTCTGTCATCTGGCGTTGAGTCGAAGGATCCCATAATTAAAGAGATTAAAAAAAATCTTATGAAAATAGATAATGAAATTAGAACTTATGGAAAAGAAAACAAGGTGCCAATAACGTTAGATGACACCTTATCTTTTCTTATTCAAACAATAAACGATAATAATAGTAGTGAAATTTTGGAAATAGGAACTGCAATAGGATTTGGTTGTATTTCGATGGCAGAAAACACCAATTGTACACATATTGACTCTTTGGAAAAAGATGAAGAAAGATATAACATCGCAAATCAAAATATAAAGAATAAAGGGTTAGAAAACAAAATTTCAACGCACCTGTGTGATGCAATGGAATATCTAAAATCTTGCAATAAAAAGTATGATTTTATATATCTTGATGGGCCTAAGGGGCAATATATAAATTATCTTCCGATGCTAACAAATTTATTAAATCAAAACGGAATAATTTTTGCAGACAACCTTAATTTTCATGGCATGGTAACTGGTGAAATTCCTGTATCAAAAGGTTGCAGGGCAATGATTAAGGGGTTGAAAAATTATATAAATGAAATTACAACGAATTCTAAATATGAAACAATAATCCACAAAGAGATTGGTGATGGTGTTGGGGTAACCCGGTTAGTTTGCATTGGTTAAATGGCGATTGGTCACGCAAGCCTAAGTCGCTCAGACAATCAAACCTCATTTTAAAATAAAAATGGTATAGATTTACATTGTGTAAATATTAATACAATGAAAAAACTCTCAAAGGAGAGTTTTTTTGTACAACACTTGAAAATATAATATAATTATGATATAATGTAGTCATGGAACTTTTAGCACCCGCTGGGGATAAACAAAAATTAATTATGGCAATTCATTATGGCGCAGATGCTGTCTATTTGGCAAGCACAAGATTTGGGCTCAGAACTTTTGCTGGAAATTTCGATTTAGAAGAATTGAAATGGGCGGTTGATTATGCACATTCTAACAAGGTTAAAGTATATGTAACAGTTAATATAATTCCGCATGAAAGCGATTTAAAAGATTTGCCTGAATATATTTTATATCTTGAAAAAATTGGTGTTGACGCAGTTATTTGTGCAGATCTTGGTGTTATTTCAATTGTTCGACGTGTTGCACCAAATCTTCATGTTCATGTTAGCACTCAGGCAAATATAACCAATAGTGAAAGTGCAATGGTTTATGTTAACATGGGGGTTAAGCGTCTCATTCTTGCCAGAGAAATGACAATGGATGAAATTAAAGAACTCAGATCAAAAATTCCGCAAGAGATTGAACTTGAGGCGTTTGCTCATGGGGCGATGTGTATCAGTTATTCTGGAAGATGTTTGCTAAGCAACTTTTTCACAGGTCGTGATGCAAATCGTGGGGCTTGTGTTCAAGCGTGTAGATGGAATTATGAAATCAGGGAAATTAACAAAGAGCAATATTATCCAATTGAAGAAGACTCACATGGAACATATATATTAAACAGCAAAGATATGTGTATGATTGATTATCTTGATATAATGCGAGATTCGGGAATATCTTCAATTAAAATTGAAGGAAGAATGAAAACCGAATATTATGTTGCAAATGTTGTTAATGCATATAGAATGGCGCTTGATTATCTTAAAGAAAATAAAGAATATAATCTTCCTGAAGAAATCAGAAACGAAGTGTTCAAATCTAGTCACAGAGATTATTCTTGCGGATTCTTCTTTTCAAACCCTAAAGAAAGTTTAGATTCAAGTTTGCCAATCTCAACGCATGATTTTGTTGCTGTTGTTTTGGAGGATAGTGAAAATAACATAACAAAAGTTGAAATGAGAAACAAATTTGTTTTAAATGAAGAATTAGAATTGTTGTCTAAAGAAAAAAATAATGCTATAATTAAAATTGAAAAGATTATAAATCTTGAAGGAGTTGAACAAGAAGTTTGCAATGTGCCAAAACAGGTTGTATATATTCAAACTGAATGTCCACTCAAAAAATTAGAAATATTGAGAAGAAAAAAGTGAAAGAAATAAAAAGTGTTTTAATTATCTATAATCCAAACGCAATGAAAGGCAAGGTTGGGGAATATTTGCCACATATAAAACAGCGTTTGCTTTTGCGTTATCCGCAAGTTGATGCAATGGCAACGCCTAAAGAAGGTGCTGAAGATATTGCGTTTTCTTTTGCTGACAAATATGACATTTTAATTTCATGTGGGGGAGATGGAACTCTTCACGAAACAATCAATGGCGTTATGAAGAGTGGTGCAAATCCAATTGTTGCAATTTTCCCTTTTGGCACATGTAACGACGTTGCAAGAACTTTCAAAATTTCATTCAATCTTGATAAAGCAATTGATAGTGTTTTAAGATTAAATACCACAAATTATGATGTTATGTTTGATGGAAATAGGTACATTACTTATTCACTTGCAACAGGATACTTAACTCAAGCAAGTTATTCTGCTTCAAACAAAATTAAGAGACGAATTGGCAGATTAGCATATCTTTTCTCTGGATTAAAATGTATGTTCAAATTTGCATCTTTGCCAATAACAATTAACTGTGAGGGGGAAAGAATTCATGGGAAATTTGTTTATATGATGGCAATAAATGGGGAAAGTGCAGGTGGGTTTAAACTTAATAAAGGTGAAATAGTTAATAATGGAAAAGTTAAAGTTGTAATAATCAAAAGGGGTAAATTCCTATCTGGTTTATTCACTTTTGCAAAACTATTCCTGTTTGGAATTAAATCTATTATGAGAAGTAAAAATGCAATTGTAAGAGAAGTGAGCAAGTTTGAAATTGAAAATCATGCAAACGCTCCGTTTACTTATGATGGAGAAAGAGTTAAATTTTTAAAAAAGAGATTTGAGGTTAAACAACTTAACAATATTGTTAAAGGCTAAACTCTTAAATGTGATAGATACAGCTAAAATTCTAAATTGTGACTAAGTTGGCATTATAGCCAACTTTTTTTAATATAATGTTTTATGAGTTTAAGTGATGCCAAACTAAAATCAAAATGCATTGTTAATTCTATTGAAATCAAAGATGAAAGAATTAAAATACGATTAATGGAATTAGGGCTTATTGAAGGGTGTGTTCTATCAGTTGAAAGAAAGAGCATTTTAAAGAAAACGTTATTTATAGTTTTTAATTCAATTTGTTTCACCATAAAGGATAATCTTGCCAAAGAAATTATGGTGAGTTATGCATAAGATTTTAATTGTTGGAAACCCCAATGTTGGCAAAACAACCCTATTCAATTCTTTAACCAAATCATCAGAAAGGACAGGTAATTTTCATGGTGTTACCGTCGAGGAGAAAAGTAAGATTGTAAGTTTTGAAAATGAAGAATTTGAGTTTGTTGATTTGCCAGGAATATATTCGTTAAATCAGTTTTCGTTTGAAGAAGAAATTTCCAAAAATTTTTTATTAAAAACCACAGATCAAATTCTTATGATTGTTGATGCGAACACTATTAGAAAAAATTTATATTTATGTCAGCAGTTAAATGAAATTGGAATAAATTTT
>JAZLCR010000016.1:0-9530 GCA_045614345.1 Candidatus Onthoplasma sp. | reverse complement strand
ATAAACGGCACAAAACAATAACCAATATAATGGCAAAACCACCACCAATTGTTGCAGAAAAGAAGTTGTTTAATACGTGCAAACATATATTTGAAATAAAGTGGCCAATTAGGCTTGAGGGAATGATTATTGATGCATATTTAAGAGTTGTGTTAACAAAGTTGAAATTCAAATTTTTTACTACACGCTTTATTTTTATTATATTTAGAATTGATATCAAAGACATAGAAACAAAGTAAGAAATAATTATACTATTTATTCCAATTAATGGAGTTAAAACAATTAGTGAAACAAATAGGACCAGTGAACCCAAAATATAGTTTGTGAATGATTTAATTTCTAAGTTGAGTGCATTTAATATGCTTCCAGTTAGGTTACTCATACTAATTGGAAGAACACATATTGATGCGAGTTGTAATAACACGCCTGACATTTGATTGTTATATAAAACCATGCCAATTAAGTCGCCAACAGAGAGATATAATGGAACAAAAATCATGCTAATGAACATTGAAATGTTAACAGATTGAGTGATATTTTTTTCAATTGATGAGTAATCGTTATGACTTAGTAAAGAACTTATTGTAGGTATTAGAACCATGCTTATGCTACCGATTATAGACATTGGAACAAACAGCATTGGGAAAGTCATACCCATAACAACACCAAAACTTGAAATTGCTTCACTTTGAGAGTAGCCGGACAAAATTAACATTGTTGGCAAAATTAGAGATGTTAAAGGTTGAACAAATGAACTTGCCAATCGGATACCAGTCACAGGTGCAGCACTTTTTATTATTGAAATATATTCGCCTCGCTTGAAAATAAGTTTTCCACGGCGTAAATAGATTGCCATCACAATAACGGCAGAACAAGCACATGTAATATTAAATGCAATTGCTGTGAACTTTGTTGCCAATAAAGAATCAGAGACTTTATATAGCAAAATAAAAGTGAGAACAAAGCGAATTACTTGTTCTAAAAACTCAGTTAATCCACAATTAAAATAATCATTTTGTCCCCAAAGAGTGCTGTGAAAAACAGTGTATATTGCGCTAAAGATAATTGAAGGTATTAAAATAATCATAATTTCAACAGCACGCGAATCAGTTAAAATAATATTCCAAACTGATTTTAAAACTAAGATTAATAAAGAACTAAAAAGCGCAACAATTAAACTAATAAGTAGTGCACTGGTAACAACAGAATTTCTTTTTGAAATTTCGTTCCTGCTTTCATATTTTGAAACAAGTTTGGCAGTGGATAAAGGAATTCCGCTTGAGATTAATGTCATAAAAATACCCAAAATTGATGTTGACATTTGGTATAAACCCAAATATTCAGCGCCTAGTTTTCGAGATAAGAATATTCTAAAAAAAAATCCCAACAAACGAGTGATGATTGAAAATATAGAAACTATAACAACAGCCTTAAAAATAGATTTCATACAACTTGTCCTTATTTAGTATATAAAAACAAAAATTTCATTATGCCTAATAAATAAAAAACAAGTTTTTTCATATATATCTATATGAGAATCGAAAAATGTGATGAGTTTTTTTATAGAGTAAGTAGTTTAGATAAAAATATTTTTAAAGATTTAAACATAGATTATAATAATATTGTAAGAAATAATAATAAAATAAAAATATATGTGGGAGAATGGATCAAAGTTAAAGTAAACAATTTTATTGTACATCATGTTAAACCAATTGAAAACCTAAATATAATTGCTAAAAAATATAATATTAATAAGGAGAAATTGGTAGAAGACAATCATTTGAAATGTGAAAAACTTTTTATTGGTCAAGAGATAAAGATTTTTGGAGTGAGTGATAAAAACGAATGAAAAAAACCCATAAGAATGGGTTTTTTATTAGACTTGGTTTTTATTTTGATGATTCTTCATTGTTATTATTTTCATTTGAAGAAGACTCCCTTGAAAGTTTTTTAATTAAAGAGTTTAAATACATATCTGTTTGAGCATATTTCAACTCGTCAGAAATTCTGTTTGCTGTTACACCTAATCCTGAAGATAACTTTTGAGTTTTCTTTAATTCCTTTTCGAGTTTTGAAATTTCAACAGCACTTGCACGTTTAATTTTCATTTCTCTCAATTTTGTTAAACTTTGTTTGTATTGATCTTCGTATTGTTTACGTTCTTCGTGAACTTTTTCTAAGTCTTTAGTTAATTCGCGAACTTTTTCTTCACGTAAAGTTGTTGCTTTTCTTGTATAGTATTGAACAGAAACTGTTTTATTTCTATCATAAGCAGTTTTTGATTTTTTCTTGAATGGATTTTTCCATTTAATCTTTCTAACTAAGAGTCCAACAACGGCAATAACAACAGCTAAAACTGTTAACAAACTTGGAATCAAATAGATCCAATTTAATGAAGATTCGTTTTCAGTTGTTTCAGTTGTTTCTTCTTCTTTATCTGTCTCTTCTGATTCTGTTACAACAGTTAATAGTTTTGTTACTGAAGATTCGGTTATTGAGTTGTATTCTTCAGCGGTAATAGAATCGTCAAACACAATGTTTGTGAAGAACACACAACCTTTCGTGTTTGCATTTTCACTTCCCAAACCTAGTTCAAGATATGAGGTTGATGAAGTGTCTGGTTTAATGTAGAAAGTGTAAGTTGTCCAAAGGTTATTTGATTTAATATTTACAAACTTGTTTTCAAATCCAGACAATCCTATTGAAGCTCCAATTTCATCTTCATCTGCATCGCTATTTGAATCGATGTTTTGAGTGAACACATCAATCGTAAGTTTATAATATGTTCCAGAAGAAAGGGCATATCCAACATTAGAAGACAATTTGTAATTAACGTCATCAGTTGACCAAATTGACAAAGCCTTTTTGTTGGTTTCGCCGTTTGCGATAGAATTGAATATTGTTATGTTTTCTTCGCTATCAATAACCTCATCAAGATAGCTTGAAAGTAGTGTTACCGTTCCAGTTTCAACCCCAGCAGTTGTTTCTCCAGAGAAGATAGTTGATTTAGCAAATTTATCACTTGATGGTGTGTCTAATAAGTTTGTTAAGTTAAGTTTTGAAACTAATTGTGATTCGTTTGTATTGTTGAATTGAGTTTCAAGTTGAGATTCTGTTAACAAATAGTCAAATTTTGCATTGTCAACATAAGCATAACCATAATCAGAAGTGATTAAAGATAATTTTAATGAAACATCCATGCTTTGATAACCTGTGTGGATAAACATTGTTACGGTTTGCCATGCGTTCGATGTTGAAATTGTTTTTGAAGATAAAACGATTTCTTTATCATCTTTTTTAGACACAAGTTCCACAAGCAAATTTGAATTTTGAGTTTGAACATCAATTTCAAATTTGTGATAAGACTTTGCGTTTAATGATTTACTTGAACTTTTATAAATAAGAGTGTCAGCTGTTTCATTATACATCATCAAAACATTATTATTATCACCCTCAGATGGGTTTCTTAGATTTGATAAGCTTAATTCATTTAAATCAGTTGCAAATGTTTTAGTGTTAACAACTCCATATTTTTGAGAATGTTTTCCAAGTGTCACATCCCAATCCAAAGGTGTTGCTGGAATTGGAGAATTATAGTTGGCTATTTTGAAAGCATTAAAATCTCCATTGTTTAACATGATTGAGCTATTTTTATAAGCATCAACAAGAGAAATTTGATTGTTTGAAGATCCGGCAGAGTATGTTTCATAATTTATTTTACTAATTTCAATTTCGCTCAAATACATTTTTCCAGTTGCAGGACTTTCAACAGATCCTAAACCAAATACTAGTTTATAATTAGTTGTTTGTTTTGGGTGAGAAATAACGTAGAATGAATATGTTGAATAATCATTTGTTACGCTTTCAACTGAAGAACTATAAGTGTTTGATGTTATAGAAATTGTTTTATTGTAATTAGTTGAATAAGCGGGATCATTTTCATCCAAATCAGTTCTTTCCAAAGTTAAAGATGCAGTGCCGTTTAAGTCCTTAGTTTTAACTTTCACAGAAACTTGATAAACTCTGTTAGGTGCAAATGTGATAACATCTTCAGTTTCATAATTTGCATATGTTGCATTGTTGTTTTCAAGAAGAAGAGCATATTTGTTATTTCCATCAGTGTCACTAAGATAAGAGAAATTGTGATTATTGTTCAAGTCATAGTTGACAGCACTAAAGTTTGTTTTTTCACCAGTTAAAGATTCAAGTTGACCTAAAGCGTTGATTGAGAAAGTCTCAACAATGTTATCAGCCTTGTTGTTTTCTTTGAATGTTTCAGAGGAAAGAGAGTTCTTTGTGAAGTTGTATTCAGAATCGCTCATTTTTAAAGCTGATAAGTTATCAAATAGAACAGTTCCAGCACCATCTAAATACATACCTATATTTAATGACAACTTTTCAATATTGCTCGTTGAAACAAGGAAAGAATAAGTTGTCCATGAATTGTATGAACCAACTTTTTCAATTGAAGAGAAAACATCTCCATTATTATCAAACAAGTAAAGACTTGCAATGTTTGCATTTGTTGCTGAGAAAACATCAACAGTTATTATATATTTTGAGTCAGCGTCAAGCGAAATTGCAGAATTTGTTCTAAAACCATAATTTACAGTGTGCATAACAGAGTTGTTATCTTTATCAGTTGAGTCAATCATTAACACGTAATTATCAAGAGAAGATCTCTTTGCCAAAGAAAACCTTGTTTCATATTTTTCATTTGATAAATTAATAACACCTGCTTGAACGTTACATTCCGTATCATTGCCTGAAGTGACCTTAACGTTTTGGTTGTATGCGCTATAACTACTAGGTGAGAACGGGTAATTGCTGCTTGTGCTAGTGTTAAAGTTTGCATTGCTGATATTAATGGCAATATTGTCAACACCATAGGCATCAACTTGATAATTTTTTGTGTTTAAGTCCATTGCACCAACGCCACCAATCACTAAAGCAGAGCAAGCGGTTGCACATCCTAAAATTGATTTTAAAGTTTTGTTTTTTGTTTTCATTGTAACCTCATATATAATTATTGCTATAAACTAACTTATTATAATACAAAGTTGAAAAAAATGCAAATAAAAATGCCCCAAACGAGCACAATATCTTTATGAAAAATTTAAAAAAATGGCAAATCATATTGTTTGGTGCAATGATTGGACTTATTAATGGTTTTTTTGGAGGAGGTGGAGGGATGATCGTTGTTCCACTTTTAAACAAGATGTTTGGTTTGGAGCAAAAAAAGGCACAAGCGACAGCTCTCTTTGTTATATTGCCAATAAGCCTTGCAAGTACAATTGTATATATGTGTTATAACTCTGTTGATATCACTAAGGGTTTGGCTGTAATAGTTGGAATTATTGCTGGAGGAATTGTTGGTGCAAAACTTTTGAACAAGCTAAACAATAGGGTGATTAAACATATTTTTATTTTCTTTATGTTGCTTGGTGGAGTAGTGATGTTATTTGGGTAGGTGAATATGTTTATTTTAGAATTAATTGCTGGTGTTATTGGTGGGGTTGTTGCTGGAATGGGAATGGGCGGAGGAACTTTAACAATTCCTATTTTAACAATCTTTTTAAAGTTTGAGCAAATTCAGGCTCAGGGGATAAATTTAATTGCATTTTTGCCAATGTCGGTTATCGCGCTAATTATTCATGTTAAAAATCATCTTGTTGATTTTAAAAATACGTGGCTACTTGCAGTTGTTGGTGTTTTTTTAAGTGTTGCAGGTGCGGTTATTGCAAATAATATATCAAATGAAATTTTAAGAAAATGTTTTGCTTTGTTCTTAATAGGGCTTGGTGTTTTTCAATTTATAGAAATGAAGAAGAATCAGAAAGATAGCAAAAATTGATATTGATTTAAAGTAAACTCTGTTAGGTGATAAGATAAAAATATCACCTTTTTTGGTGCTATGATTTTTTATGTGGTTAAGAGCTTTGAGCATATGATTTGGTGTGCTTTGTTTTATAAAGTCTTGTACTTAATTTAAAGACTTGGATAATATTTTTATATTATGAAAGAAAGATTTAATAAACATTTTAATATAAAGTTTAAGCTTGATAGAGGTGGTGTTTTTCACAAAAAACTTAATTGAAAGTTATTGAGATTTTATTGTTAGATCTCAGACACAATTTCAATAAAACAAAATAAAAACAATTCTTTATAAGTTACACGAACAAGCAAGCTATTAAGAAAAATAACAACAAAAAAATTGCGAATAACCATATTAAATGAACTATCTTTTTTTTGAGGAGGGTAAATAAAAAATTTCATATTGGTTATTATTTAAGGAAAGGATAATCATATTTAAAGTTAATAAAATTAAAATAAAATTACGTATAAATAATAAAATATTCAAGAAAATTATACAAAAAACACAAGAAAAACATAATTTTTTAATTATTTTTATTTTTTTGTCATGTTTTAGAAAATTTTATGACAATTTAATTTATGATTAACTCAGGAGGATGAAATGAAATTTAGACCATTATATGATAGAGTTGTTGTTGATCCTGATATTAATGAAAGCACATCAAAATCAGGAATTATTTTACCGCAAACCTCGCAGGAAAGACCATGTATTGGTGTTGTTGTTTGTGTTGGGGATGGAGAAAATTTGGATGGTGTTGAAACAAAAATGAAGGTTAAAGTTGGTGATAAAGTTTTGTTCGAAAAGTATGCAGGAAACGAACTGAAACTTGATTCAAAAAACTACATTGTTTTGCGTCAAATTGATATTGTGGGGGTGTATGATGATAGAGAAGATAATTGTTAATGGTGATGAGGCTAGGAAGAAACTTTTGAGAGGAGTAAAAACTCTTGCAGATGCTGTTAGAATTACTCTTGGACCTAAGGGAAGGAATGTTATAGTTGATCACGTTAAAAATATTCCGATTGTAACAAATGATGGTGTTACAATTGCGAGAGAAGTTGTGATTGCCGATGAGATTGAAGATGCTGCAGCACAAATACTTAGAGGTGCATGCACAAGAACAAATGATATTGCTGGAGATGGAACAACAACAGCAACAGTTTTAGCTGAAAAAATTTTCAGTGAAGGGTTGAAATATTCTACAGCTGGAGCAAATCCGATTTTGCTTAGAAGTGGCATAAAAAAGGCAACAGATGTTGTTGTTGAATACATACAAAAAATTAGTAAACCGGTTAAAGATAATGGAGCGATTTCGCAGGTTGCAACAATATCATCAGGGAGTCAAGAAATAGGTGCTATAATTGCTAAAGCATTTGAACAAGTTGGCCTTGATGGAGTAATAACTATTGAAGAAGGGAACAATATTCTAACGACTTTAAAAATTGTTGAAGGGCTTAGAATAAATCGTGGCTACATTAGTCCCTATATGTGTCAAGATCAAAGCAAAATGGTTGCAGAATTGAACAATCCATATATTTTAATTACAGATAAAAAAATATCATCGATCAAAGAAATTTTACCTGTGATCGAAAAAGTTAATAATGTTGGTGGATGTTTATTTATAATTGCTGATGATGTTGAGGGAGATGCATTGACTGCTTTGGTTGTAAATAATATGCGAAAAATATTCAACTGTATTGCAATTAAAACGCCTTATTTTGGAGATAGAAGAAAAAGGGTTTTGGATGATATTGCATTGGCTGTTGGAGGTAAATATATTAGCGGAGATATCTTTAATAATTTTAATGATGTTTCGCTAGAAGATTTAGGAAGAGCTGAAAAGATTAAGTGTGACAAAGATAATACGACTATTATAGGTTCAAAAGGTGATAAAAATAAGATTCAAGATCGAGTTTTTGAATTGAAGGAAAGCATGAAAAACATGCAAAGTGATTTTGATAGAAATACAACCCAACAAAGAATTTCAAACTTAAATGGGGGAATAGCAACGATCTGTGTTGGGGCTATTAGTGAAGTTGAAATGCAAGAGAAAAAATTGCGAATAGAAGATGCGTTGAATGCAACACTTTCTGCTGTTGATGAAGGTATAATTGTGGGAGGCGGGGTGGCGCTTCTTAAGGCTAAAAAATCATTAGATGACTATATTGAAAAATCACTCTTTGGAGACGAAAAAATGGGGGCTTTAATTTTGTCAAAAGCGATTGAATCTCCAATTCGTCAGATTGCAAAAAATGCGGGAGTTGATGATGGTGTTATTGTTCAAAATGTTATTGAAAATGAAGATTGTGAGTATGGTTATGATGCATTAAAAAATGAATATTGTGACATGTTGGAACGTGGGATTATTGATCCTTTGAAGGTTACAAGAACTGCACTTGAAACAGCGAGTAGTGTTGCTTCAACTTTGCTTACAACTGATTGTATTATTGTTCAAGATAAAACTAAAAAACATATTGGTGAACCTGTGTGTTAATTTAAATACAATTCTAAAAAAAATAAAAAAATATTTCCAAATGATTAAAAATGTTGTAAAAAATCATAGAAAATAAACGTTTTTATAATTTTTTTTAAAATAATTTAAAATATATTTTCCTCTTTTGATATAAAAAAATGTGCACAAGCTTGCACATTTTTTTAATATTTAAATTATTTTGATTCAACAATAGGAGTTCCAATTTTAACATCAAATTCGCCTGTTGAATAATTGATTTCTCTAACGCTTGTTACGGCTTTAATGTCTGCTTCACAAGACTTGATAAAGTCTGTTTCGTTTGAGAAAATTTCAATGTTTTGAATTTCAGTTTTCATGCTTAATTGGTTCATGCTTTTGAATTGTCTAATCCTACCAACAACATCAACAACAGTGTCTCCTTGAGTTAAAATGTTGTCATCTTTTTCGAGCTCAATTTTCTTCAATTCGCACAAATGAATGCTTTCAGTTTTTTCAAATTGTTTGAAGTATTCTTGATATATTTCTTCCGTGATGTGAGGCATTGTTATTGACAATAGTTGAAGCGCGTGAAGAAGAACATTGTAGCATGCCCATTGAGCAGATTTTTTAGCTTCTTCACCATAAACTTCAGGTTTGTATAATCTGTTTTTTGCGATCTCAATGTAGTTATCACAGAAGTACCAGAAGAACTTTTCAATTTCATCTTTTGCATATCCCATTTCAACCTTTTCATAGAACTTGTATGTTCTATCAAAACACTCGTTGAATTTGTGCATAATATGTCTATCCATTGGAAGAATATTTGATGGTCTTTCTGGTGTGTAATCATATAGGAAAGATAATACAAACTTTGAAGCATTCCAAACTTTGTTTAATAATTTATAACCATCTTTAAGGCCTGTGTCGCTAAAGAATACATCTCTGCCATAAGCTCCGTTTGCGCACCAATAACGAATGACGTCTGCACCATAATCTCTAAGAGCGTCTGTTAAACTGATTTTTGTGTTAGATTTTGATTTGCTAAGTTTAACACCTTTGTCAGCCATAACCCAACCATTAACCAAGAGTTCTTTCCATGGAAGGCAACCTTGGTGATAGTATGATTTGATGATTGTTCTCAAATCCCATGTTGTGATGATGTCTCGTCCGCAGAAACGCATGCTCATTGGCATGTTTTTCTTG
>JAZLCR010000015.1:0-2287 GCA_045614345.1 Candidatus Onthoplasma sp. | reverse complement strand
AACAGATCCGTATACTTCACTTTCAAAGTATAATTATGTTTTTGAACATTTGATGGAATTTTCATGTTCATATATTGATGAATGCTCAAATAACAAAGCAACAAGCAATACCAAAATCAAAAATGAAATTAAAGAAAACTTAAATCAACTTTCTAAATCAATAAATGATGTTGACGAGTGTTTGGATATGTTTGCAGAAATGATTAATGTTTCTCAATCAAACTTAACCCAAACTGCTTGCTTATCAAGGTACAAAAATTTAATAACTACTTATGAAAGCATGTATCAATGCGCTATAAATTTTAGCAACTCTTTATCGAATTTATATTATAATCACGTGTTGAAAGATGGAAATCCAAAAGTATCTTCAATTAGCTTTGCAAATTTCGATGCAAATATTGTTGTTACAAAATTAGAAAGTAGAATTAAATACCAATTAAGCAATCTAAGTCAAAGTTTTGTTGAAATGTATGTTGGTGGAGACCTTTCTGATAAGATAATTAATGATGAAATTGAGTTTGATTTAACACAATATGATTACATAGATAATATCAACGAACTAAACAAGCAAATTGAAAACATTCAGATTGCATCTGAAAAAGCAAACCATATTGACAATAGATTAAATTTCTATAACTTAGCTATTCAAGCTCAAAACATTCAAGAAACACTTAACAATGATCAAGAAAAATTTGTTGAATCATGCAATGCTATTGATTATAAAAATATTAAAGGCAATGCATCTGCAACAGCTTATGAAGAGATGTGTGCTAGCATTGTTGAATCTAATCATAGTTTAGTTGAAGCATACAATAATGTTTTAACTCAAATGCTTAATATTGTAACAAACTAAAAGGAAAAATTATGACAGAAAAAGAATATACTGAATTAGCAGAATTGTTGTATCCAAATTGTTTGGATACAGCTTTTTACTTTGATAAATATAAACCAAGAAACATAAAAGGCGAAGTGACAAGAATCGCCCCAAGCCCAACAGGCTATTTGCATGTTGGACAACTTTATCAAGGCGTTGTTCATAGAATGCTTGCAAACAAAACAGATGGCATTTTCTTTTGTAGGTTGGAAGATACAGACGGAAAGCGAGAAGTTCAAAATGCTGGTCAAATTGCCTATGATATGCTTTGTAGATTTGGTTTAAAACCTGATGAAGGTTATCGTGGAGATAAACTTGAAGAACTTGGAAATTATGGCCCTTATGTTCAATCAAAAAGAGTTGAAATTTATCGTTCTTTTGCTCACGAACTTGTGAAGCGTGGCAGAGCATTTCCGTGTTTTTGTGAAGTAACAAGTGGTAAGGAAGAAATTTTAAAGCGTAGAGAAGAAGAACTTGAACAAACAGACGACCTGGAAGTTAAAGATCCTTGCAGAGATTTAACCCTAGATGAAATTAAAGAAAAATTAAAACAAGGAAAAACTTTTGCGTTAAGATTACGCTCAATTGGTAATGCTGATAAAACTTATAAGTTTATTGATGCAATTAAAGGTGAAAAAGAAGTTAGAGAAAACACAAAAGATGATGTTTTGATTAAATCAAATGGAATTCCTGTTTATGCTTTTGCTCATGTTGTTGATGATATGCTTATGGGAACAACAACAGTAACTCGTGGTCAAGAGTGGTATCAATCACTCCCTGTTCACATTGAATTGTCACATGCATTTGGTTATACTCCATTTAAATATGCGCATACTCCAAATATTTGTGTAATAGATGAAGAAACAGGAAACAAAAGAAAAATTAGTAAGCGTAAAGATCCGTTTGCCGATGTTAGACACTATTTAAAATTGGGTTATCCAACAACTGCAGTTGTGGAATATTTATTAAATTTATTGAATTCTGATTTTGAAATTTGGAGAAGAAATAATCCTGATTTGCCATATCAAGAATTCCCATTTGCAGTTAGCAAGATTGGAGTTACCAATCCAATGTTTGACTTTGCAAAATTAAATGATATTTCAAAAACAATTATTTCAAAATATACTGCTGAAAAAGTTTATGATGAACTTCTTGCTTGGGCAAAAGAATGGAAAGAGGAAGATGTTAATGTTATCGTTGAAAATAAGGATATTTTAATTAAAGTTTTCTCAATTGATAGAGGTACACCAAGACCAAGAAAAGACATAACTTTTATGAGTGAAGTTTTGGAACTTTATAATTATGTTTTGCCAAACTTTAAGCCTGAATTTAATTTTGAATTAGGTGCTGTTAACAAACAAAAATTGGTTGAATTTTTAACCGATTATGCACAAAACTACGTTGAAAGTGTGG
>JAZLCR010000014.1:0-3792 GCA_045614345.1 Candidatus Onthoplasma sp. | reverse complement strand
ATTATATATCATTTTTTAGCAAAATATTTTAATATAAAAAACCACATAATCAGCAACAAAAAAGACAGCACAAACTGCCTTTTATTTTTTTATTTTTAAAACATTAATTGAAATAATTTATACCCATACTTGTTTTTAATTTTATTAAATTTTCATGAGCAACTTTTCTTGCTTTTTCTGTGCCATTTTTTAATATTTCAAAAATTCTTTCAGGATTTTTTTCAAGCTCTTTTCTTTTCTCTCTGATTGGAGCAATCAATTCTTGAAGAACATTATTTAAGAATTTTTTAATCTTAACATCACCCAATCCTCCGCGTGAATAATGCTCTTTGAGTTCATCAAGATTTTTATATTCAGGCAAATATTTTTCAAAGTCTTCAGGCTTGCTAAATACATCCAAATAAGTAAACACAGTGTTCCCTTCAACCCGACCTGGATCTTCAACTTTAATATGATTTGGATCAGTGTACATTGAAAAAACTTTTTGCCTGATAACTTCCGGTTCATCGCTTAAATAAATGCAATTCCCCAAGCTCTTGCTCATCTTGCTTCCCCCATCTGTTCCAACAAGTCTAAAACATTTTTCATTCTCTGGAAGAACAGCTTTAGGTTCAAGCAGCGTTTCGCCATAAGTGTAATTAAAGCTTCTAACAATATCCCTTGTTTGCTCAATCATTGGAAGCTGATCATCACCCACCGGAATTATTGTTGCGTTAAACGCAGTTATATCCGCCGCTTGACTAATAGGATACGTTAAAAATCCCATTGGAATTGTTCCACTAAAATCCTTTTGTTTCATCTCTTCTTTCACAGTTGGATTTCTTTCCAACCTTGAAAGTGTTACAAGGTTCATATAATAAAATGTAAATTCTGTTAATTCACTCACTTCACTTTGAATGAAAAATGTAACCTTGTTAGGATCTAAACCCACAGCCAAATAATCCAACATAACTTGTAAAACATTATCTCTAACCTTTTGAACATTTCCAAAATTATCCGTTAAAGCTTGAGCATCAGCAACCATAACATAAAAATCATCATAATCACCAAGATTTTGCAATTGAACCCTTCTTTTTAAACTGCCAACATAATGACCCAAATGTAAATGCCCTGTTGGTCTATCTCCTGTTAATATAATTTTTTTATTCATATTCAATCTCCTTAAATTTATTTAATTTTAAAAAATATTTAAAATACTATTTAATTTTTATTTTTTTAATGTTTTTATTTTTATTAATTTAAAATTTTTAATACATTTTAATTATATCAAAAATAATCAAATTAGTCCATCAAAAACAAAAAGCCCGTTATATGTTTATCAAAACACACTAACGGGCTCAAACTTTATTTATTCCATATAATATGTTTTGCGAATTGCGAAAAACACACCCACAAAACATACTCAGCTTGTGAATGCAATTTAACTGCGCCACCAAACTAATGAAACATTCATAAAGTCCTCCTTAATTTATTTTATATTAACACTTTTTATCATCAGTGTCAATAGCTTTTTTCTCTTTGTCTTTTTTTATTATTCTCTTTTCATAGCAAGCCATAAATATTGTTGTTGATGCATAAACAGCCATAAACACAACAAACAGAATTTGAAATAATATATAACTTCTAACCAAGCCCACCAAAATTAAAATTGAAAATGTTACAATTCTTCCAATTTGAAAAATACTCTCAACAACACATTGGTGTTCTGCAATATCGTCATACAGTCCTGCCTCTTTCAAATTCTTGTTTCGATGAAGATCATAAACTGTTATAATAATAACATCACAAATCGCTAAGGTGAAATTATAAATCAACAATGTTGGGAGATTTGGAACAACTGTGAAAATTACTGCTCCAGCAATTTGCATAAGAGCAACAATCCATAACAACAAACCTCTTTTCCCAACTTTTGTAAGTTTATTTAATAATATTAATACAATTATTGAAACAACAGAAAATGCACTAGTCACTATTCCCAAACTGAAATTTGAGCCAAAATGCATCATAATGTTAATGTTAAGTAATGCGGACACAACATTAATTAGAGAATATGGAACACCTATCAAATAAAGAGTTTTGATGCCTTGCGTAACAGGTGTTTTTTTCTTAATTTTTTTCAAATATTCTATAATGCTAAAATCGCTGTTTTCTGGTTTTTTTGATTTAACAAAAAATGAAATAATTGTTTGAACGATACATATAATCAAAACATATATTGCAACCATTGTGAATGTTGAAACTTCAATTAAGGCACCCAACAAAATAGGACAAACAATACTAATCACCTTTAATAAAACATTAATAACGAGAATATATTTATCCATCGATTTTCGGCTTACCATTTCTTGTTTTAAAACGTTATAACTCGCATAATAAGCTCCATGCATAAGACCATTTAAAAAGCCTGCAAGAACAACGATTTTTGCCAAATCTTTACCATAAAATATTGTCACAATAACCAACGCAGCTTCAAGTATGCAACCTATCCTATACACCCAGACCCTATTTGTTTTATCCACAACAATTGATAATAAAAAATATGACACCAACATTGTTCCATATGTGGACAACTGATAAATCCCAACATTTAAAGCATATGAAAATAAATCTGTTGTTAATGAATAAATATGTGCAATCAAAAATGTTGAAACAAACAAATTAATAATAGCATACAACAAGTGACAAACACTCAAACACACCGTAGAACGCTTATCAGCTTGACTTGTTTTAATATCGTATGAAAACCCCATAAAAATCTCCTAATAATGCATATTATAACAAACTTAAACAAAATTAGCAAAATAAAATTGATAATAAACAATATTTACAAAAAATATTAAATAAAAAAAATCCCACAAATGTGGGATTTTTCTATAATGTGTGCGAATTTTTATATATATTTTCGATTCTTTCTCTTCTTTCAATTTCTTCTTGTTCTTCTTTTTTTGCCATTTCTAAATAGTTTTTGCAATATATTCCTCGCTCATTTCTTCCTGCACCACCATGTTGAGCAGGAAATGGTCTTCCAACAACCAAAACATAACCTTGATCCATCATGTCAAGATATTTTTGATATGGATTTATTTTTGTTTTTTTGTCAGTATACCTTCTAAGCTGTTCAATGTCTGTTATTCTAACATCAACATTTCCAACAATTGCACCCATACCACCTTTAACATAAACATCCAATTTTTTATCAACAGTAAACTTATCAAAATATATTGCAACACTATGAGCACAACCACCCAATGCCCAATTAGGATTAATTGGTTTTGTTGCCAGAACACTAATAAAACCTTTCATTTCCACTCCCTCTCTTATATTTTAAATAAAAAACTTAAATTTGTCAATACAAAAAATCCCGCATTTGCGGGATTTTAAATATTCTATTGTTAATTAGAATCCTTCCATAATCTCCTCCTAAATTATTATATGTTTTTCAACTATTATAATTTAACGATTAGAATTAATTATTAAGATTATTTAATGATTTCAGAAACAACACCTGAACCAACTGTACGTCCACCTTCACGGATAGCGAATCTCATACCTTTTTCAATAGCGATTGGGTTAATAAGTTCGATTTCCATTGTGATGTTGTCACCAGGCATTACCATTTCAACTCCTTCTGGAAGTTTGATTGAACCAGTAATGTCAGTTGTACGAACGTAGAATTGAGGTCTGTAACCATTGAAGAATGGAGTATGACGACCACCTTCTTCTTTCTTCAAAACGTAAACTTCAGCTTTGAATTGAGTGTGAGGTGTGATAGAACCAGTTTTAGCTAAAACT
>JAZLCR010000013.1:0-30903 GCA_045614345.1 Candidatus Onthoplasma sp. | reverse complement strand
TTTATTTTATTTGTTATTTTTGAAAGCTTAAAATCGATGAAAATATCACCTTTTTTAATCTAATCTTTTCTTGATCTTGACAACAAATAAATCCCATCATAAACACAATGGAAAACTTCTTCTCCTAATATGTTTAACAATCCGAATTTATTATTTTTGATAGCTACCCCCTAATCCAAATAAAAAGGAACAATCTTATAAAATTCAACAGGAAACACCAGTCCGCCAAGCCTATTCATAACACCAAACTTATTACCATTTCTCACAACAACCAATCCCTGATTGAACCCTCAAACCTCTTCAGATTTCTCTTTAATCTCTTTTAGTGTTATGTCCTACCTCTATATTTCAGAGTATAATAATTTAAATTCAATGTCAAGAAAAAAAATAGGCAAAAGCCTATTTCTAACGTTTTCTAAACACATTTTTTCTATCATTAATTAAATAGAATATATTTACAAACACAATTAAGAATACTGTGTAAATTACAACATACAACGTATTTCCCACACCCAAAATTTCTTGAACTTCGTTACCTTTAATAGGCAAGAAATATAGTGGGTTATCTGCAATTTTTAAAACATAAATTTCAATCAACGCATAAGCAAAAATCACAAGTAAACAAATAATATCTTTCCAAAATGTTTTATACTTGAAATCTGTGAACTTAAGAGTTATCATGCTAATCGAACCAACCAACAACATTGCATGAGAAACAATTGAATACAAATTTTCAAATTCTATTAATTTGTTATTAAATCCCGCGCTTGGATATGCAAAGAAAATTATTGCACATAATAAAGCTGTAATACTAGCTGTGTTGTATACACATTTTTTGTTTGCTATTCTTGCAATAATCAAACTCCAACAAGCAATTGCACACCATGGACGAGGAAGCAATGCGTACAAAAGATTATTTGTTGTTACAGTGTTTGTTGCAACCATTGCCCAAACATTTTTAACTCTCCTAGCAATTTCAAAAAGCAATATAATACCAACGATCACCCACAAAACAATACTTCTTGCTTTTTCACTTTTCTTTCTAAACACACATGCTATTATAATAACAGTTGCAATACAAATTGCCAATGTTATAATGTGTAATAATCCCCATTGTCCATTAATACCTGGATTTTCAAATCCGGGATTCATTGCTCCACTGCCAAAAAACCATTCTTTTAATGTCATAATTACCTCCCCAAACACCTTACTTAACTTGTATTATATCACTCAAAAAAAAATTTTTCAAATAATTTTCATATAAATTGCTAAATATTTGCATTTTTTTTAAGATGGTATTATAATTGTATACATATATGTTTGTTGGTTGGTACCTAGTATTTTTAGTTAATTGTATTAGTATTGTTTTGATACTATATATGTCTTTACGCAATAGAAGTCAGAAAACACAAAAAATTGTTTTGTTTTCCATTCTTGTTTTTTCGCTGGTTTTGCACTTTATAAAATCTTTATATCCTCCATACTCAACCGACACTGCTAGAATGTTGAGAGATAGTTGGTTTATTAATATCTGTGGAGCAAACATCGCTCTCTTTCCATTTATGTTTATCTCAAAAAGTAAATCAGCAAAAGATTACATGTTCTATTTAGGAATGCTTGGCGGATTGATTGCAATTATTTACCCTCTTGAAGTTTTCAGCAAAGGAAATCCGGCGAATGAATATTTTGATATTATTCGTTTTTATTGGCATCACTTAATGTTATTTGCAGTTCCAGTTATGATGTTGATTTTTAAAATTCACACCTTGGATTATAGAAGAATTTTTTATATGCCTCTTTGGTTGTTGGCGGTTTGTGCATTCTGCATGCTTAACCAAGTCATACAAAGTGAGTTGGGTTTTATTCCACTAAGAAGCAGTGACATCTTTGATATCCATTACAAAAATTCTTCACTTATCTGGGGTCCACCAGATATTGATTTTATCAGATATGCTGTTCCAAAATTCATGCGAACAATTCCCTTTGGTGAGCATGCAGGCGAACCTAAATACTGGCCTCTGTTGTGGGCTGTTGGTCCGTTGTATATATACTTTGTTCCTATATGTTTCTTCTTGAGCATGATATTTGACTTTAAGAGTATTAAAACTGACTTTAAACGGTTTATTAAAATTTTAACATTTAAACAACCCAAAAAGTAGGCAATTGCCTATTTTTTATTGGTTATATCAATATTGCAGTTGTATTAAATTTAAATTATTAAACATTAAAAAACACCTTTAAGGTGTTTTAAAATTATACTGATTGTTCCACAACCTCTGTTAAAGAGCTTTCATAAACTCCAACTTCTTAAGTTGTAGCGATATAGTTTATTAAACCTATATTTAATAAATGATCCAACACATACAAAACAACTTGCTTAATAAAATCAAAGTCAACAATCGAATCACATTTTTCTTTCACATCTTCAAAGATTTCTTGCATTGAAAATTGTCCAACTTTTTCAAGAGGCATATATTGTTCAATAATTATACATTAATATAAAAAATTGTCGAGAAAAAAGACGGAAAAATCAGTTTTAAGGAACCTTTCGACCACGCTCAGAATAACAAGTAAGTTGTACAAACATCATTAAACGCCTTATCCATTTAATTCTGAATCAAAATTTGATTGTTTGAGCGACCTAGTGCAAGCCTTAAGCGAATAGCAACAAATTGAGATTACTTATTTAAAAATAAAATCCCTAATGTATTTTCACCGCAGTGACTAGTGATTGTTGCTCCTGCCGAAGTTTGATAAATTGTTTCAAAACCAGCCTGAACTAGTGCTGTTCTAGCAATATTAACCATTTCTTCACTTGCTGTTGTGTAAGTTACAAACGCATATTTCTTATCTGGATTTGGATTATCAACTAAAACATCTTTACAGTATTTTTCAATAACCTTTTCCATTTTGCCAAGATATTTTTTTGCCGAACCCATTTTGCCATCTTTTACAACAATTTCAGGGCGAATTTGAAGAAGGTTTGCACCAAGAAGTGCCACTGAAGAACATCTTCCACCCTTGTGAAGATAATCCAACTTTTTAACAACAAAACTTGCTTGAACATCTTTTGTTCTTTCAGCACAAAGTTCAAAAATTTCTTCCGCACTTTTACCGCTTTCTGCAAGTTCTCTAGCATAAATTGCCAATAATGCAATTCCTGTTGAAAGGGACCTTGAATCAACAATAAAAACATTCTTGAAGTTTTCTTTTGCAAGTTTTGCATTTCTGCAAGCAGAAGATATTTCACCAGATAAACTAAAATGCACAATTGCATCATAATCTTTTAAAACTGAGCCAAAAAATTCACTATATTGTGCTTCATTTATTGCAGAGGTTTTTGGTAAAATATTGTTTTCTTCAACAAACTTGAAGATATCGGCAGATGTAATCTCACCATCTTTATATTCATTATCTCCCAAAATTACACTAAACGGGATTGTTTTGATTTTATATTTATTTAATAAATCGACTGGTAAATCGATTGTGCTTTCCGCAGTAATTGCTATTTTCATTATATTTAACTCCAATTATATGTTAACACCTTTATTATATCATAAAATCTTTTTTAAGCATACCAATTTTGAACAAGATCATAAAAAATGTTCATTTTTGACATAAACTTAAATATTTTTCGTGTTAAATTTAGTTCTGAATTAATATTATTAAAATATTTGCCATTAAAAATTCAAGAAAAAAGATGATTTGCAAATCATCTTTAAAACATGGCAATTATTTCTTCTTCTGTTTCTTTAATTTCACTTAATTTGAATTTAAAATCTCTAACATAAACATCTGGATTATCTAAATTCACTTCATATATTATAAGGTTATCTTCTTTAATTTTACCAACATAAACAAAAGATTTGTCAATACCTGCTTCTTCATCAAGGGTTGTAATTCCAAAAAGATCAATGGCACCATCTTTCAAATCATCAATCGTTGTGGAACTAATATCGTAAAACATTTTCTTGCTACCAAGAAGTGATTGTTTCATAAATAACAATCCCAATTCATAACCATCTTTGGGAGCATAGCTTACACCATAATATTCATCATTTAAAAAGTTTTTACGCGTGAAAACTTGAGCATCTCCATCACTATCGTCATTTTCATTGATAAAATCAACCTTCAAATCTCTAACAAGTTCTGCAAATCGAGAATGGTCGTTATTTAACAATTCCCTTGCAGTCATGAATCTTTCATATGCCTTTGAATCAATTTTTTTCAACAGCAAAAAACAAAAACTAAAACCTTTTATTAATTTTTTATAATCCTCTAATGTTCTCATAAAATTATTTTATCACACTTTAATCATGAATTCAATACCCAATTTAAAATTTATAAAAAAACACCGAATGGTGTTTTTATTTTAATTAAACTGAAGCTGTTTCTTCATAATTATTATTAAATTCCATTTGTTTAATCGGATCAACCTTATATCTAAATCCCTCAAAAGCATCAAGATATTTTTTACTTAAGCAAAATTCAATTGCATTAATTACCACATCTGCAACATCTTCAAACGAAATATTATCCTCATACTCTGCTCTTAAAACCTTGATTATAAAATTGCTAGTAAAAACATCTTGTTGTTGCATAATTAAATCAAGCGCCTTTCTTTCAAGTTCTTCTTTAAAATTTTTGCTTAACATTTTTCACCCTCCTTTAAAATATTTTAACACACAATTTCAGGTTTGACAATATAAATTTCAATTTTCTAGTTTTTAATTCTTTCCTTTTCGTTTTTAATAATATTTTTCGTGGTTTGCTTATCAATTTCAACACTACTCTTTCCAACAACCGATTCATTTGCAAAATTTTCAAATATCGTTGTTTTTTCATTTAGAATTTCAACAATTTTTTCATCAACACTATCTGCGCAAAGCAATCTAAACACTTGAACGTTTCTTGTTTGTCCCATTCTATATGTTCTTGATATTGCTTGATTTTCAGTTGATGGTTTAAGCTGTGGCTCACATAAAATAACACAACTTGCCGATTGAATGTTAACTCCCGTTCCACCCGCTTGAATTTGAGCAAGAAGCACGCTACCATCTTTGCCTTTACCAAACTCATCAATTATCTTTTGCCTATCAACAGGATCAACTGAGCCATTAATTGGACCAAAACATCTATCTTTTAATAACGATTTAACTTTTTCAATTGTCTTTAAGAAATAAGAAAACACAATAATCTTTCGTTTTTCTTCCTTTGCTTCTTCACAAATTTCAACCAATCGTTTTGCCTTACTTGAATTTTCAAGTTTGGCGATATCCCACGAAAGTTGTCGCATTGCCATAAAGTTTTCACTATTTACGCTATCATAGTATGAGTTTCTTTCTTCTTCATTCATCTCACACCACTCATCTGTTTGAATTAGCTCTGGAAGTTCTTGCAAAACATCTTCTCTTGTTCTTCTAAGATAAACAGGAGCCACTTTTTCTCTAAATATTTGTGCTTGACTTAGATGTTCTATTTCTTGAATATCTCTTTTAACTTCTGGATTTAACAAACTTATGAGATATCTCATTTCACCAATCCTATTTTCAAGTGGTGTGCCTGTCATAAACAAAACTCTTTCTGCTTTATCACAAGTGTTTGATAAGTTTTGTGTTCTATTTGCCATCGGATTCTTAACATAATGTGCCTCGTCCGCAACCAACATTGAAATGTTAAACACATTCGTAAAATCAAGTTTATCTAGTGTTTCATAGGTTGTTACAGCAACACCACCAAGTTTGATCCATTCCAACAATTCTGAGTCTCTATATTCTCCATGAAGTTTGAAAACTTGCAGATCGCTGTGATGAACAATCTCTCTGCACCAATTGATTAAAACACTAGCAGGACAAACAACCAAAAATCTATTTTCGCCATAGTTCCTAAGTGCTACCATGCTTGCAATTGCTTGAACAGTTTTACCTAAACCCATTTCATCGCCCAGTAAAACATAACCTTGATGAAGAATATATTTTGCTCCAAATTCTTGATAACTTCTTAAAACACATTTTAATCCGGTAAAATCAGGCTCCAACTCTTTAATGCTATCAACCAAATCCTTTGAAAGACCATTTTTGCTAGTTATATTTTCAAAATTTATTCCAGATAACTTTTCTAAAACAGCATAATATTCAGCTGAGTTTGATTCAAAATCTTTCCATGCCTTATGCGATGAAATATCTTCAATTCTTTTAAAACCTTCTATTAAATGATTTGCTTCAATTATATAACTTACTTCCTCAATTTCCTTAAGTTTATTTAAAGCCGTTGTTGCTTCGAATTTACTCTTTTTGGATGCAAAAAACCATTTAACTTTGCTTGTTAGAATGTCAAAATATCGGAAGGCATTTTCAATATCTAAATGATACATATCATTTAATTTTTTTGCGCTCTCAAGAATTTTTCTGCTATTAATATAACTATACAAAGCTTTAACCAAATTGTTTGAGTTAGTTGTTCTGTTTTCAAAATCAAGCCTTGGATTCGAACTCTCTTTAAGTTTTTTAACATCTTCATGGACCATGTTTTTGATCATATAAGCAGCATCAGAACTAATTCCATCAATCTTTGATAGTTTTGAAGAATCTGTTAGCTTATATATTTTATAAAAATTGTCATATCCAGCGTTTTTTAATAGAGAAGTTCTAACTCTAATCTTTCTATTATTAATCTCAGAAATATCAATTCCTTTTAATACATTGGCAACTTCGTTTTCAATATGTGCCTTTGAACACTTAACGATATTTTCAACCAACCTTTTTGCTTTTGAAAAAATTTGGTTAATTTCAAAATCAACGTTTCTAAATTGCTCAATATATATCTTTGTATTTTCAATATCAATCTTATTTTCTAAAACTTTTTCCATTAATTTAATTATAACATATTAAATTAAAATTGAGTTAATGTTTTGAATATAAAAATAAAAAATACCATCTCGTTTGATGGTACTCTTTTTATGGGGTGGATAACAGGACTCGAACCTGCGACAACCAGATCCACAATCTGGCGCTCTACCGACTGAACTATATCCACCATTGGCTGGGGTAGATAGATTCGAACTATCGCGTGCAAGAGTCAAAGTCTTGTGCCTTACCGCTTGGCGATACCCCATCGTTGCCGAATAATCGGCTAAATTCTTGTGGCTTTATTCAGTTTGGTGGGTCAAAAGGGATTCGAACCCCTGACCCCCGCCTTAGAAGGGCGATGCTCTATCCAGCTGAGCTATTGACGCATATTGGACAAATTGCCCTAAGAATAAATGGAGCGGGTGAAGGGAATCGAACCCTCGTAACTAGCTTGGAAGGCTAGCGCTCTACCATTGAGCTACACCCGCATACCTAATTATTTTTTTGCAGCTTCTTCAATTGCAACACATGTATAATACCACATATTAATTTTTATTGTCAAGACAATTTTCAAAAAAAATTAAAATTTTTCTTACATTTTTTTGAATTTTTTTTTAAAAACACTTGTTTTTTTTATTTTAATGTTGTATAATACAAAAGTCATCGCATGAAAATGTGGTGTTTGAATATATGGTTCATTAGCTCAGTTGGTAGAGCACATGACTTTTAATCATGGTGTCCCGGGTTCAAGTCCCGGATGAGCCACCAGAGCGCTCAGGCGCTTTTTTTAAAGATTTTGACCTTATGTAAAAAAAATAATTGCATCAGCAATTTAACCAAAGTTAGAGTTTAACATGCGGATGTGGCGAAATGGCAGACGCGCTAGACTTAGGATCTAGTGGGTGACCGTGGGGGTTCAAGTCCCTTCATCCGCACCAAAATAAAGAGAAGAGCTGTTTGCTCTCTCTTTTTTCATATTCTCTCCATTCATCTAATTATATAAAAATTTAAATGTTCTAACAAATGTTTATTATCCCCCCACAAAAATCAATGTCTGTAAATTTTATTTTCAAATTTTAAATTTTATGATATAATTTTAATATGAAAATTAAAAAATGGATGGAAATCAACACTTCAAACTTGGAAGGAAAAACCATTGCAATTACCGGTTCAACTGGTCAACTTGCAAAATTTTTGGTCGAAACGCTTTCTAGCCTTGGGGCAAGCTTTATTTTTATTAATAGAAACAAAGAAAAAACCCAACAACAAATTAATAAACTCCACTTGTCAAACCCAAACTTAAAAATTGATTTTGTTGAATGCGATTTATCAAATTTTGAAAGCGTTAAAAGTGCAATTGCATTACTGAAAAATAAACATATTGACATTCTTTATCTCTCTGCTGGAGCTTATAACATTCCTAGATTTAAAACAGATTTAAATTTTGACAATGTTTTTCAGATCAATTTCCTAAGCCAATACTACATAGCAAAAGAATTGTTGAATGGCATTAAGTCTGTTAATGGAAAAATTGTAACTGTTAGTTCAATTGCGCATAACTACTCTAAAATTGACATTAACGACATTGATTTTTCAACAAGAAAAAAGCATAGTAAAGTCTATGGAAACGCAAAAAGATTTTTAACATTTTCATTAATTGAACTTTGCAAAAACGAAAACATTGATCTTGCAGTTGTTCACCCAGGACTTACCTTAACAGAAATGACAAATCATTATCCAAAATCAGTGAACTGGCTTGTTAAATTGGTTATTGGTTTGTTTTGCCCTAGCACACAAAGGGCAAGTTTGGCGCTAATTAAAGGTGTTTTTGAAAACACTACTCATAACGAATGGATTGGCCCACCAATTCTTCAAGTTTATGGAAACCCTAAAAAAATCAAACTCAAATCGTGTTCTGAAAATGAAAGCAAAAAGATTTTTGAAATTACCAATGAAATATTTAACACTCTAAAAAAATAGGCATTAATGCCTATTTTTTGTTTATATATTCTTCAATCAACTCTTTAGCTTTTTGTTTACCATTTGGCTGATTCAGCATTTCATAGTTTGATTTATACATCGCAAGGTTTTGTGAAAATTTTTGAATTTCTTCTAATATAAATGTTGGTGTTAGTTCTTGCTCCCTAATAATTTTTGCAACACCAAGTTCTTTATAGTATTTTGCATTTAATAATTGATCACCGCGTGTGGCTTTATTTTCAAGCGGAATTAATATCATTGGCAATTTTTTAAAGCAACATTCTGCCGTAACACCTGCCCCACTTCTTCCAACAACAAAATCAGAAATGTTATACAAATTAACCATATCGTCAACCATTTCAAATGAGTTATAGTTTCCATATGATTTAAACTTATTGTTACCCTTTCCGGTGATATGAATAACATTAAAGTTATTTAATAAATCCTTTAAGATTGCAAAAATGTTGTTATTAATTTTCTTGCTTCCTAAAGATCCACAAACAATTAAAATTGTTGGTTTGTTTTTATCTATGTTTAGTTTTGAATAATCTTTTGATGTTTTTTCATATTCTTTGCTAAAAATTGGCCCGGTGTAAACTATTTTTTTATTTTTGCATTCTAAATTTTTAAAATTAACACACATTTTGTTGCAAACACGCAAAATTATTTTATTAGCAAGCCCAAAAGAAGAATCGCTTTCATGCGCAATTATAGGAATTTTTAACATTTTTGCAGCAACACAAACCGGAAGCGAAACATACCCACCTTTGCTAAAAACAACAGATGGTTTAATTTGTTTTAGTATCTTTTTTGACTTAAAAATGGATTCAATTAAAACAAATGGAATCTTCAAGTTTTTCCAAACTTTTCCTCTAACCAATTTAATGGCGGGTATTTGATAATAAGTTGTCAAACATTTTAACTTCTCTTTTTCAATACCATTAGACCCAATATAACAACTTTCATATTTTTCTTTAAACTCATCCATGAGATAAAGGTTCGGCATAACATGCCCCAATGTTCCGCCACCGGTAAAAACAATTTTTTTCATAAGATTATTTTATGTTAAATTTCAATTAATTATGTTTTTAAACAAAAAAAAGCGAACACCTTTAAGTGTTCGCTTTAGACAATCAATGGTGGATCTTCGGGGGTTCGAACCCCGGACCTACTGATTAAGAGTCAGCCGCTCTGCCAGCTGAGCTAAAGATCCATCTAAAAACATATTTATTTTATCAAATTTGTTATTATGTGTCAATAGTTTTAAAAAAATTTTTAAAAAACATTAACATTTTATACAATTTACAAAAAAGAAACTCGTGTTTTGAGTTTCTTTTTATTATAAATTTTTTAAAATCCAACTTGAACACCAACAAATAAAACCAACAGCGACAAAGCTAAAACAGAGAGTTGAATTTTCCATGTCCACTTCACCCATTTCCCGTATGACACATTTGCCATAGACAAGCTTATGAGCAACACAGGATTTGTTGGCAAGAACACATCTGAAAAGCCATCAGCCATACAATATGTTAAAATCAATAAGGTTGGTGAAATCCCAATAACTGCGCATATTGGAATCACGATTGGCATAACCAAGAAAATCTTTGCAGATGCCGAACCAATGAATACTTGCAATATTAAAATCAAAGCGTAAATGAAAATTAAACAAACGAATTTGCTTTTACCATTTAACATGTTAATAACTGCATTCATAATTGTATCCAAAATTCCACTTTCTTGCATTATCAAATTAACCGAAGAAGCAAGCGCGATTAACAACACTGCAGGCAACATCGCAACAACACCTTGCAATAAATGTTTGAAGACATCTTTTTTCTTTTCACAAACAATTAATCCGCAAACAATTCCTCCAACTAAGAATGTTGCAGCCAAAATTGGAACAGCAAATGAAGATATTGGTCTTATAACTGCTGTTAAAATCAAAATTGCAAATTCAATTAAAAAGAAAGATAGATAAACTTTAAAGATCTTATTTTCTTCTTTTGTTTCAGCAGTTGATGAATAAATGGTTTTTTCTCTCTTATCTTTATCGTTTTCATAACTCAATGACTTTTCCGGATTTTTGCTTATTTTCTTGGTATAACTCAACAAAAACCAACAAACCAAGCCATAAACCAAAACAAAGAAAACTATTCTTAACCACATTCCACTGCTAGTGCTTATTCCTGCAATACCTGAGGCAATTCCAATTGAAAACGGATTTGTTATTGCTGCTGAGAAACCAAAACATGTTGCCAGCAAGCACACACCCAACCCTGTCATTGTATCAAACCCTAAACATAACATAAAAACAATCATAAATGGAAGCAAAGTTATCATTTCTTCAAACAATCCAAACAAGCTTCCAAACATCATGAAAAATAATGTGCAAACACATATTACAAGTTTAGTTTTTTTGTTAAACTTTTTAACAAGTTTATTCATGATCACTTTAAGTCCATTCGTTTTATCCAGCAAGTTAAACACACCGCTCATAATTATCAAAAATAGACTGATCATTATAATTGTTATTCCACCATCAGCAAAGAACACTCTAAATGGAGCTGTCACGACACGCCAAAATGCAATACCTTTAACTTCACCTTGTGTGAATGTGCCCGCAATGATCTCACCATCCGCATTTCTCAAAAATGAACCTTGAGGAATAGACAGCGTTAGAATTCCACTAATAGCAATTATTGACACCAAAACAATAACAACTGATAAAAACGATTTAAAGTTAATGCTTGAAAACGATTTTTGTTTGTTTCCTTTGATTTCTTTTTTCATATGTTAACCTTCTTCTTTTAACAATCCACTAATGAACAAGCCGGCAGCTAAAACCTTCCATTTTTTGTTGTTTTTTTATCAACATTCAACTCATATACCCTGTATTATAAAAAATTTGTATTTTATTGTCAATAAAATACTTTAACAATCACCAATTAACCCATTTTACAATCTTCAATTCATGAAAAGATGATCCACATCATCTTTAAAATTATTTGTTATCTTTTTTGCTTTAATAAAAACACATATCAATTAATTGCCAAAACAAATTATTTGTGATATATTATTGTTATCATTTGCATTCTATCACACTGTTTAAAATAATGGGGTGTCGCCAAGAGGTAAGGCCACGGTCTCTGAATCCGTCATGCGTTGGTTCGATCCCAACCGCCCCAGCCAATATCACAAATTCAGATTGCAAATTGAAAAATTTTATTTTATAAATAATGAAAAAAGACCCTAAACAGGCTCTGTTTATTAATTAATCACATCAAGATATGGGTTAATCATTTCAGCGACTGCTGGTTTAGTTTTTTCCATCTCTGTTGATGCAACAACTTTTTCAATTAAATTTGATTTTGTTTCACTAACTTTGTTAAGTGTGTCAATGTTCAATTGAGCAATTTCATTCATTTTCTCATTAATACTTTCAGTTATTTTTGTTAAAATAACTTGTAAATTACTTTCATTATTGTCATGATTAACTTCATCTTCTTTGTTAGTGGGCAAAATCATTTCTTTATTTTCTGGCTCTTTTATTTCTATTTTTTCGTCAGGTTTTTGAGTTAATTGTGCTTGGGCAGATTTTTCTAAAACTGCGTTTGTTTTCTCTGTTGATTTAATTGTTGTTCTGGTTGGGTCGCTAATGATTCCAATAACAACCAAAAGACCAAGAACTGCTGTGAAGATTTCATTTACATACGCAATATCAAACTCTATTTTAAGAGCCTGCAAAATCAATAACACCGCACTAAATATTGAAATCCAAAAATTATAATTTGTTAAACGATTTTTCCAATTCATTTTTGCTCCTTTTAATTCTTGCATATGCATCAAGAATTGTTATTTGATTTTTTGAGCATAAATATTGATGAGTGATATTAAAAAAACGTAGATAATTATAGCTATTTGGTTCATCTGTTTTTGAAACGACAAAATTAATATTCATAGTAATCCAATGTCACCTTTTCAACAATAGCAGATTCATTTGTTGACGATATTTCCATTTGCAAATCCTTACAACAAATTTTAAAAACAAACTCATTTATCCCTGAAGAATATGTTGTAAAAATCGACACTTTATCTTCATACTTAAGGCTAAATTTAACACCTTTGTCAGCAACAACACTTAATTTGGTAAACAACTTCATGTTAACATTATCAACAACACTTCCACATTCCCAAAATTTAGGTAAAGGATTATTCATAAACACTGATTTATCAGTGATTTCTCCAATTTTTTCAACCGGTCCATTGTTAAATATTAATAGCATTTTTTCAAACACTTCGGTTTTAACTGCAAGCATAGATTTAACATCCACGCCACGTATAATTTCATAACTAAAATCACACGTATTAACAACCAAAATAGCATTATTAATGCAATCATTTTCTTCAAAATTTTCATTATCATCATCAAAGTTGATTCGAAGAGCTAAATAATATTTTTCTCCCAAACTTGAAGCGACTGCTCCATCATTTTCAACGTTTAATGAATTTATTAATGAAATTCCTGTTTTTTTAACTTTAACACCATTAAATGAATACAATCCTTCTCTTGTCATAAATAAAATCACATTCCCGCACACATTGACAGTGTTAACAAAAATCTTAGTGTTTGAAAGATAAACTTGAGTTGCACTAAAATCGTTTTGATATTTAGAAATTTTTGTTATTCCATAATCTCTAAACACATAAACACTTTCATCAAAAGCCAAAATCTTCCTTGCCTCTCCAATATTATCTTCCAATGAAATATATCCTGAATTTTTAGTAATGTTACCAACATTTTCAGGATTTAAATCAGTCGCAAACCAAATTTTATACGCAGGTTCTTTAATGCAACAAAACAAAACACCATCATTCATACACATGCTTGTTATGATCGGAACATCCTCAATCGTATAAGGTGAGTATCCTGTTTGCCAAATTTTCATATTATTTTCACTGGCTAAAATTATGGCGTCCGAATCTTCCTTTTTAAAATCCAAGATTATTGGTGCACTATCAAACTCCAGATTATATAACCAAAACAAATCCCACGTATCATCAATCATTTGATTTATGTAAACTTTCTTGTCATCTCCGTAAATCAAAAGTCGATGAGTTGTTATCTTATTAGTTGGATGGTATTGCTTGAAATATCCAATACCTTTAACGGCAGTTATTCCTGTTGAAGAAATTTTTAGTTCCTTTTCAGCATTATTTGTTTTACTTTTAGGAAATAGTGCGCTTCTAACACCTTTTGAATTTTTTAGGGAAGTTGTTGGTAGATAATTATAAAACATTTTTGTTCTAATTTCTTTTGAATTCTTGTCAAAGTTGTTGAAATGTTCAAGGTTAACAACTTTTTTCTTTCTCATTCCCATCTCCTAGTTGGAAGACTGAAACTTTTCAAGTGTTTCAAACTTTCAGCTTTCGAAACGTATTTCTCATGAAATTCTTGAAACTCATCAAACCTTCCATGTGCTAATGAAAAATATGAACAAAGCCCCATAACCATAACATCTGGACTGAAATTATCTAAAAAGTCAATATCCTCAAACACAGATGAAATTGTTGGATAGGTTTCATAACTTACAACATATTCTCCATCATGATCAAAAATAATATTACGACTAATAATTTTAAATTTAATCATATTTCCATTTTCTGTGATGTTTTGAACTCGAATATAATTTTCAATTGAAGATAATGCAAAAGTTTTATTCTCTGTTTTGATTCTAACATCAGAAACCATCGGAACATAATTCGTGCATAATTCTCTTATTGAAAATTTAATCAAATTGAATAAACTATGAATATTTTTATTTTTTTCTAAAATTTCAGCTTCATTTTCGGGTTCCGTGCTACTAATTATTGCAACTTCTTCATACAACCCTAATAATGATGCACTATCAATTAAAATATCAACTATTTTCATTTTTAATTCTCCAAATTTTCAATTGAATCCATAACACTTGAAAAAGCGCTAGTTTTATTAGCGCTTTCCAAAATGTTATTGTCTTTTTCAATATTTTCTAATATCTCATCAATATTAACGCTCTGAGTTTTTCTAACATGTTCTAACACACACTCATTAAGCTCAAACATTGGCAACGTCAAACAATACGACGAGCCCATTTGCAAAGAATTATGAATTTCAAATTTGTTATTAGATGTGTTAAACATAATAAAATAATTCCTATCAATATATTTAATTCTCTTTGCGATGTTATACACATCATGTGTTATTTTAATTTTCATAATTCCCCTTTATTTAAAATTAAGACGCAAAAGGATTTGTTACTGTTGACTTGATGCCTGTAATTTTTGCTTGACCATTTGGTTGATCACAAATCATATCTGCATATTTAACTAAAGTTGCAGTGTATGCTGGATATCCAGGTTTTTGACGAAGAATATTTCCGCCTTCTCCTTCAATCCAAGACCAATCACAAAGTTGATGTAATGTAAACTTAGATGTGTCAAGCAGATACAAAGTATCATCTGCAACAAATCTATCTGTTACCATTGGGATTCCGTTAAAACTTACAGCTTTAAATCCTCCTTCAAGTTCAACAACATCAACATTTCGTCTATAACACGCCAAATATTGAAGATAAGCTCTTCTTACACCTGCACCACAAGTGATATAGTCAATATGAGAACCACTGTTTTCTTCCAAGAAGTCAACCGCTGTTTGTAAAACGTCATCACTAATTTCTTGAGCTGTTGTTGAAATGTATGGATTAAGCCATTTATTTTCACTTCTTGCTAAGCCATAAATGTTTGCACTTGTGTTAAAAATTGCGCCAAGTCCAGTAATTTCATTATCTTTACTGCCTTGAACATAGAACACATCCCCCTCATTCATGGTTGAAATAGCGGAATTAAAATATACTGTTTTATTAACTCTATCAACATATTTAATTCTAACGCCAACATTTGACGTGATAGCACCTGTTGCAGAATAAACATCAATTACCATGCCTTCGATTAAGTTTTTAACATTATTAACAGTTGCAACACCTTCAGAATATGCAGTTACTGTCGCAACAGCACCTGTTCCATCCCCGTATAACATACGTGCAAGATTGAATTTTGAAGAGTTTAAAAGCCCTTCAACTTCAGCAGACAACAAATCCACAAATGCACCATTGCTGTTTGCACTTGCTCTGATAGCTTTGTCGCTAATTTCCATTGTTCCATAAAGATTTTTTAATGTTGTTTTAAGTTGAACATAATTGTTCCCATTTGCCGTTGGAAGTTCTCCAGTTTCACTTCCAGCTCCAATTCCGCCATTGATTCCAATTGGAGCAACTTTTATGATTTGTCTGCCATAAACATCTGAACTGCTTTGTTTAATTTTTGAAAACAAAGGGTTAGTTTGTGTGTTCAAAATATTGCTAGCTGCAGACAAATACGCATCTTTTAATGCGTTTTGTGCGCTTGTTAAATCGATCATAATTTCTCCTTTTTGAATTTGTTATAAATTTATTTACTAATAAATGAAAAAAGAGATTTTATCTTATTTTTAAGATAATTTCTCCTTTTATTTTTGCTTAATAATTGATTTTGCCAAATTTCCAGCCTCTTTTATTGTTTGAGGAGATTTTGGCGGTGTTAAAGTGATTGAAGATGCGCCACTTTCCACCTTGATTGGAGAGTTTTGAGTTATTTTAGACAAATAATCTTTCACGATTTTATCTTTAATTTCCTGATTAGAAAAAACGTAATTATTCAAAAATTCATCATCTTGTGAAAACTCTTTAGCTGTTTTGTAAGTGCCCGCAATCAAACGAAGAGTTTCTTCTTTAATATCTAACTCCTGATTGCTTTGCAAACTTTCTTTTAGCGCGCTCCTAAAAGGTTTTGCAATTTCAAACTTGCTTACAAAATCTTCAACTTCTTTTTCCTTCTCTGCAAGTCTATTAAGTTCGCTTTGCGTTTTTGCGCTTTCACTTTCAAGGCTTGCAAGCTTTTGACTTTTTTTAGTAAATTCCGCCTCCAAATTGTTATAAGCTTTCAACAAACTCTCAGCATCCTTAAATTTACCAAAATTTTTGGAGCCTTCATTTTTAATTTCTGGTTGTTCCAAATTTTCCATTTAAAATATCTCCTTTTAATTATTATTCACCTTGCTTTAATAATTTTTTATGCTCTTCGATGTGTTTTAATAAGTTGTTTTGAATAGTTTCTTTATTTTTTCTCTTTTTAAATTCTCCAGACAACAAATGCGCAACATGCTCATCAATATGAATTTTATGTGCATCAATTGAAAGAACTTCAATCGGTTTATCTGCATATAAATTTTCTTCTTTTGCCCTATTTATGTGCAATGCATTCAAATCCACAGCATCTTCCCACATTCCAAAGCCCAACAAATCAAGACACTTCTTCCTTGTACTGTGACTGAATTTTCCATCCTCATCGAACATTAATCCTTCTTTAATTAGTTCCATAAGCATTGCTCTTCTGTGAACAATTGTTTCATTCGCATCAGCACTCGCGTCAAAAACGACATCATCACTGCATATTTCATTTTGATCCCAATAATACATTTGAATTTCACCATTGTCACCAGCAATCTTAAGCAGTCTTGGAATAACAGCAAACTGTTTATATAATCTTAAAATAAACTTTGCAACTGTTTTAACAGCCAACTTTGTGCTGTCGGTTGCTGTTGAAATCCTGCTATTATCTTGCTCTGCTAAAAGTTGCAATGCTGTTCCCGACATGCTTGTATATTGAGCATAACTATCTGTCATCATGTCACTAACACCAGAAACTGTTTTAAACTCAGAAAGCAATCTTTCTTCTTCACTATCAAACTCAAGTGTTTGTTTAGGATTTTGCATAATTTCGGGAACTTTGCTCCCTTGTCTGTAAACCAAAACTTTACCAGGTGAAAGCCCGTCAATTTCAAGTTCATCAGTATCAATACTACCATCCTCAACAGCAAGAACATTCATTACTGCTCTGTTAAAAAATTCATGTTTTCGATTTCTAACCGCATTATAAGCACGTTGAACAGGAATTAATCTATCAACCACACTCACACCAAAGAAACTGCCAGGCATATAATTTGAAATTTGTTTAACAAATGGGAATGTTCTCATTCCAAGTTCATCATTAACATATGGCAACTCACCATCAAATAACAACCTTCCTCCAGCAACGATTGTTAATCTACCATTTGGATTGTTTTTAGAGGGTTTAACGTATCTTTCAATTAGAACACAATGATTATTTAGTTCAATGTTTGTAACTTTATTTATATGCGCATCATATCCTAATCCGCCAAGGTTGCCAACATTACTATCTAATGTAAATGCGTTAACCTTTTCCGCATTAACATCAACACCCCAAAGCGATTTAATTGTGTCAACCTCAACTGCTTTTGCATGAATAATACTTTTTAGATCTTCCATCCTTTCACAAGATAAATTATCTGGAAAGATTTCGAATGGCGAAACAACTTGAACCTCAACATCTCCTTCTTTGATTGCTTGACCATTTTCATTAGTTGCAACCATTTTACCAGTTTCGGTGTTCCAAACAACTTTATAAAAAACTGTTCCACATATTTCACTCCAAGTTGTTGCTGTTTTTTCAATATCAACCAAGTTTATTCTGTTTGCAACTGAATTTAAGATGTCCTTGCTCAACTTTGCGCTAGCGACATCACTTTCATCACTGCTTGCAGGTATAACAGTAACACTAGGAGTGTTTGCACAAATTTTTGATATTCTAGTTTCAACAATTGGTGCAATATGATTAAACACTTCTTTTTCTTGCCAAAAATAGCGTTTTTCATCTTCACGAATTCCTCCGTTTGATGAAATGTAACTATATTGATTCCCCATTATAAAATTAATATTTAATTGCCATTGTGCTTCCAAACTTCTTCTGTTTTCTCTTCGTTTAATATAGTCAGCAACAACTTCTTGAACTATTTTGTTTTCAGTTTTATTCATCTTTCCCTCCTCTTTTATAAATAGGTTTAACTGTTTTTGGCATCATATATTTCCCAATTTCACCGTAAAGTTCATTTAAACACCTATCACACAAATAAACACTTCCATCAAAAACAAATTTCTTGTTTACAATTTGATAAGAACAAGCATTTGAACAACCGCTTGCATCACATCTAATTTTTGTTTTTGTTTTTTCCACCAACATTTTCACTCTCCTTTAATTCTTTCAATAACCGTTGCTTTTCCTTTTCCAATTCTTCATCTGTTAATTTGTTAAAATCCTTTTTATCTTCAACAAGATGCGGATAAACCAATTTCAACAAATCAACATTGGGAGGAAGATTTTTTTCACTCACCTTTTGCTTAATAATTTTAAGTTTCCCTGTTTCTTCATCAATTGCATATTCTGTTGTTATTTCTTTTGTTGTTGTTCCCTTAATGCATGCTTTTAATGCTTTCATTGTTTCTAAACTCAATTCTATTTCTTTTATGTCACATCAACTCCTTATCTTCTTAATTTTAAATTTCTAATAAGTCTTTCCTTGGCTAGTTGAACAACGCTTTTTTCTTCTTTTGGTTTTTTATTTTCTGGTCGGCTCATAATATAATATCTAAGTTCATCCATGCTGTGATCATCCATTTTAACTGGAGACTCACCCTTCCCCCAACGATAACTTTTCATTTCTTTTATCATATTTTTACATGTATTAAAAATAAACAATTTACTCTCACCCATCGCATTTTTTAAATACGATTTAACTCTTTGAATTCCTGAAAAAACATCCTTGTTAACATTAGTGTTCACAAGAATATTTTTCTCATAAAATAAGTCAACAACACTGCGTCTTGATGCCAATGTTGTTTGATTTGCTGCACTATCAATCATGGCTTCAATCATGCCATTTGAATTTCTATGCCAATGTAATTCATTGCTTATTTCGTGTATCTTACTGCTATGATATTCAATGTCTTTTTCGCGTTCATAATGTTCAGCAACAACATAAATATTTCCATCATAATCAACTGCATACCAGTGACATGAAAGTGGGTTTTTTAGACCAGGATCAATTGATATTTTATCTTGCCATTCATAAGGAATTTCAAATGGCTCAATAACATTAATATTTTCATCAAACTCAGGATAAATTCTTCCACCAAAGTCAATAAATTCGCCAAATTGTCTGGATTTCAATTCGTCTTGCGACATACTGGCTTTCATTGCGTTTTTAGCTTCTTCACTAATATACGGATTGTCATCCCACTGCATAAATTCATACCAAACATTATTATCATTAAATCTATTCATGTAAATGTCTTCATAAACAAACGTCATTCCCTTTAATGGAGTCATCGTTGCGAAAATATCCCCATTTTTATCTAACACACGCATCCTACATTCTGAATAAATGTCATATGGAGGTTCTTCATCGAACCAAACATAATCAAGGCTTGTTCCTTGAAATTTCTCTCGCCCCTGATCACAACTTTTAAATCCAATTTTGCTTATTGTTCCAAAAATATTCTTAATTAAAATATAATCAATAACTCCATTTGCATAATTATCTTTTCTTCCGCTTATCATCACAACATCTTCTATCCAGTCTGGATTTAGATAATTTAAGATTTTATTTTGAGCGACGTCTCTTTGAACTTGAGTTGACAAACTAACAACCCATCCATTTGTTGCTTTTTCTATTTTGCGATAAGGATGACACCCCCGAGCAATGTATATAACTTCAACTGCACCACATTCTGTTTTTCCACTTCTGTTTCCGCCAAAAACCCATCTATTTTTCTTTGAGCATTTGTGAAACTCCAATTGCTTAAAATGAATTTTATCACCAGAATTATATGATAACAATTTGTTTTTCAACTTACGCTCTTTCTGAATTTGTTCAATTTCTAAAATTTGTTCAATAACCTTCATTTTGTCCGTTAATATACACTAAAACTCGTTATAAATTTCTTAAACTTGTCAAATTTTTTAATTTTTTTTATGATAAAATTTTAATATGTTTATTCTAATTTTCATTCTTTTATTTCAAAACACAAATATTGACGTATATGCAAGCGATAATTTAAAATATTATGCACGTGTTATGTATGACCAAGTTTATTTACTTAAAAATCCCACTGAAGATAATTCATATGACAATACTATTTTTGAATTGCCAAAGACATATTTCGTTGAACTTCTAGATAAACACGGAGACTTCTACAAAGCAAAATATATGGACTTAACAGGATATGTAAAAAAAGATGGCGTGCAAGCCATCTTAGGCACACCCCAAACTCCTTTTTTAACAAACATATCATTCCGAGTCTATGCTGAACTAAGCCAAAACATATGGTCTTGCCCTACAATAAATCAAAATTCAATAATTATAACTCGCATTCCAGCATTAACAAAAAACATCACCTTTATTGGAAAAATAAATGGTGAATGTTTAATACAAGGAAGAACTAATTTATGGTATTATTGCAAATATACAGAATACAATAAAGATTATTATGGATATGTTTACAGCGACTTTTGCGATGAATTTACTCCAATATCAAATAACATCGAAGAATTTACATACATCAACAACCCAACTTTCGAGCCACACATTCAAGAAACTTCAATCCCTCAAGACAGTAATTATATTGGAATCATAATTGCAATTCTATCAATTCCTGCATTAGTTTTTGTTTTTATGATAATGAAATCAAGCAAAATTTTACACCAAAATAAAGTTAAAAGAAAAGAAATCGTTGACTATTAATTTTCACAACTCATTAACAGCCCTAAATGAAAGCCTTCTTTCTTTAACTTCTTCCTTAATATCTTGAATCCAATCTTCATTTTTTATAATTTTTAACAATTTTAAACAATATTTAGACGAATTTAAAGCGTCTGTTAAATGCTCAAACGCCTTTTCAATTCTTCTGAAAGCTGTTCTTTCCTTAAGCTCCAAAATCCCACAAATTTCATTCATTTTAATAGAATAATTCATTTTTATATATAATATCTTTTTATCATTTTCATTTAGCGTTTCGATCGCCTTATCAAGAATAATTTTTAGGTTAATTAGTTGATTTTTTCTTGTCATTAATTCTATAATGTTATTACAAACATCAAGCGAACCATATTCTGCAGTACATGGCCCAAAATATAATGCATGATTTTGAATAAATTTATCAATCGCCTCACATTTTTTTCTGAGAAGCCTGTAAATTTTAACCAGCGCTTCACTATCATATATATCAATCATTTTTTACCCCTATTTACACGAAAAGTATAATTAAGAAATGTCGAAAAGTCAAGTGTATATGTCATTTTTTTACAAAAATGTTGCCGTTTTTCTATCGAAAAACATAAGATTAATCTCATTTTATCGTACATTTGTTCTATTTTGTAAAATAATATTGTTTGGTTTATTAAAAATAACTATATATTATTTCTGTTAAAAAAAGACCTATCCTGGTCTTATTTTTGCGTTTTTAATTTATATATATTTAATATATAATATCGAAACGATTAATCATTAATAATTTTTGAAATTGAAACCTCGTAAGCGGTTTTTGTTATCTGCTCTGAGGTGTCATTTAAAACTTTATTATATTCTCTACTTTGAATTCTCCCAACAATCTTCAAATTTGTTGGAACACACATTTGACTAACTTCTTGAGCATTGTTACCCCACGCAATACACGGAATATAATCCGATTTATTAAAATTTCTGTTGACAGCAAGTAACACATCACAAATCTCACGAGAAAATGGTGTCATTCTATAGATCACAGGTTTGCAAACCACCCCATTTAATTCAATAACATTTGGATTCGCACTTTCATCCCACTCGCATATTTCTTTAACAAATACAGACAAAATCAATTTTCTTTTGTCGTTTTCAACCTTATTAAAACTTCTAAATTGCCCACGCAAAGCGACACAATCTCCCAATTTAATAGCGTAACGCTTAAGAAGCTCTTTTGAAATTGTAATTGGAATAGTGTCACGTTGACCGCTCAATCTCGCAATGCTTAAGTTAAAGCAATAAAATTCCTCATCCTTAACTGAATGGTTAAACTGCGGAACACTTCCCACAACTCCTTGTAAATACACTTTATTATTAATAATCTCTCTATTGATTTGTTCTCCTTTTTTATTTTAAATTAAGTTTCTAATTTATTTAATTTTTGTACTCCACGACTATCTATCTTAAAGTTGTCATAATATATTAGCTGACCTATTGAAACAACTTCCATCTTTGAACATCTAAAATATTCTAAAACCATTTTCAAAGCATTCAGAATATGATCGGAATTATTATGAAACAAAACAACACTACCTTTTTTTGCTTTAGAAATCACCCTATCAGCAATTGCATTTGCACTAAGCCCCTTCCAGTCAAGACTATCAACATCCCATTCAATGCAACTTAAACCCAAATCTTCACAAACATCAATTAATTGGTTATTGTAATAACCATAAGGCGGTCTAAAAAGTTTTGGTCTAAAACCTGTCAAATCTTCAATCAATTTAATATTGATTTCCAATTCTTCATAAACTTTATGTTTTGTCAGTTTCGTCATATCCGGATGAGTATTTGAGTGAATACCAATTTCAAATCCACGATTGTAAATTTCTTTTACCATATCTGGATATTTCTCAATCCAAAATCCAACCAAAAAGAATGTTGCTTTAACATCATATGTTTCACAGATTGTCATAATATCACGAGTTTTATCTGCTCCCCAAGCAGCATCAAAAGAAATCGCAATTTTGTTTTCCGATGTTTCTACCGAATAAATTGGCAACTTTCTCCCATTCGTGAAAAATGTTGCTCCAACATCAACAACATTGCCATTAAGTGAAAACACAATAAAAAAAATTAAAAACATAGCAATTAACGCCATTTTTGTTTTGTTTAATTTTATTTTATTCATAGATATCTACCATCCCAGTCTAACATATTAGATGTTTAATAGGGTGAAAATATGATGACTGAATATACATGAAAATGCATTAAAAAAAACTTTTCGATCGATTAATGTCGAAAAGCTTTAAAACAATTAATTATTATAATTTAATTCTACTTTTGTATTTTAGCCCCACATGAAGGACATCTCTTTTTGTTCTTATTATATTTTGAACCACAATATGCGCAATACACTTCTAAAGGTTCGCTTGATATGCTATTAGCATATGAACTTTCATCATTTGCATTTAAAATTGTATTTTTAAACGTCTCAGAATTTGAACTTCTATTTTGTTGATTTTTGTTAAGTTTTGCATTTTTAATTATTCTAACAAACACAGACAGAAATGTAACCACAAAAATTATTTCAACCATAATCGGTATAAATATAAACATAATTTCTCCTATGTTTTAATTATAATTAATTAATTTTTTATAGTCAACTAAATAATATGAAATATGTTCTATAAACATTTCCTAATATGTTCAAGAGCATTTTTTTCAAGCCTGCTTACTTGCGCTTGCGAAATACCAACAGCAGAACTTACCTCCATTTGCGTTTTACCAATGAAATATCTTTGATTTAATATTTCCCTTTCTCTGTCATCAAGATTTTTAATTGCATCAAGCAAATCCGTGTGATCAATCCATTTTTCAATTGAATGTTCACTATCAGCAATATGTTCATCAAGACGCATTTCTTCATCTCCATCTGTTTTTATGCTATCATCAAGAGAAAGCGGAGTTGAAATCGCATCGATTGCATCATAAACCTCTCTAATTGTCAAATTTAGGTCAGTTGCAACTTCTTCCAGCCCAACCTCATCAGATCTGTCTTTCTGAAGTTTTTCCTTACTTTTTAAAACCATATAGGCAGTATCTCTAATGCTTCTACTAACACGCATCGCCGAACTATCACGCAGAAAGCGCTTAATTTCTCCAATAATCATCGGGACTGCATATGTTGAAAACTGAACATTGAGCGTAATATCAAAATTATCAATTGCCTTTAAAAGCCCAACACAACCCACCTGAAAAATATCATCCATATTTTCTTTACTAGAAATAAAACGCTGTGCAACACTTAAAACCAATCTCATATTGCAATAGATATAATAATCCTTTGCCGCTTCATCACCATTTTTTATTCTTTTCATCAAATTATTAGACTCATCTTGAGTGAGTTTTGGTAACGAACTTGTGTCAATCCCACAAATATAAACTCTCCTAGTCATAAATCACCTCGTTGTTATTGTGCCTAACTCACAAATTATTATTCCCTTAAAAACAAAATAGACTAATTTCAATTATTTTTTACAAAATCAACAAAAATTTCATTTATTTATCTTTAACAATTAGATTTAAATTTATATATAATTTCGATATGGAAATTTACATTGAAATCTTCATTTTGCAAAATGTTTTAATAAACCTATGCCTGCTTAGATTGGTATATTTAACAACCAAACCCAAAACCACATTTTATAAAATCCTAATCAGCAGCATAATTGGAACTTTCTCAAGCATTTTTGTTATCATATTTCTTGAAAACACATTTATCATAAATCTAATTAAGTTAATCACCGCATTAATAATGATATATATCGCTTTTATTCAAACAAAAAAACAATTTTTATTTAATGTAATTTTATTATTTTTATATACATATACATTCGTTGGAATTATAACAACCTTAACTTCATCAAACAATTCTTCCGGCTTTAGAATAATAATACTAAATAAGCTTAGTGTTGAATTAATTTGTCTTCTATTTATTGTGTTTACATACTTATTCGAAATTATAACAAAACATTTAAAACTAAAATTTAAAACTACTAATTTAATTTACGATGTCATTTTAACTCAAAACTCAAATTCAATTAAGATTAATGCATATATGGACACTGGCAATTTTATAAACCATAATGGTTCACCCGTTTTGATTCTGAATTTAGATTCTTATCTAAAACTAACAAAAACAAATTTGATTAATTTTTTATCACAAAAAACCGAAACAATTAAAACAAAAACCATCTCCGGTCAAAACAATTTAAAAATTATCAAAATAGACAAACTTGAAATTAAAAACGGAAAGAAACTAATTAAACTTAGTAATCCACTTATTGCAATCAGCACCACTTGCAGCTTCAACAACACGAATTATCAAGCACTTTTATCCCCTCTTTTCTTATAAAAAATCATTTTTATTTAGGAGTTGTTAAATGAAAAAATTCAAATTATATATAATAAAATTTTTCAGGAAGATATTTTTACCTATCAAAAGAATTTTCAAAACCGACTTTTTATCTCCAGACAACATTGTAAATTATATGTTTTCAGCTGAAAATCTTCCAGAACCTCTATCAATTGAAACGGAGTCGATGCTGGTTAAAGATTTTCAAGACAACAAAAACATATCATCGAAATCAAAGTTAATTGAACACAATCTACGCCTTGTTATGTATATTGCAAAACGTTTTGAAAGCAACAAACTAGATATGCAGGACTTGGTTTCTGTTGGTTCTATTGGCTTAATCAAAGCAGTTGATAGTTATAAATTGGATAAAAATATAAAACTTGCAACATATGCAAGCAGATGCATTGAAAATGAAATTCTAATGTATCTTAGAAAGGCAAACAAATCATTAAACGATTTGAGTTTAGACGATGGTTTGATTAACGACGAAGAAGGAAATAGTCTTTCACTTGGAGAAATGATCCCAGATGAAAATCTTGTTTATGAAAAAGTTGAACTTGAAAATCAAAAAGCATTCTTAATGCACACAATTCAAAAGTTAAACGATCGCGAAAAAATTATTATGTGTATGAGATATGGATTAAACGGTTATGAAGAGCTAACTCAAAAAGAGGTGGCTGATATTATGGATATATCGCAAAGTTATATATCCCGTCTTGAAAAGAAAATTCTTCAAAAACTTAAAACAGAAATGAGCAATTATTAAAAAAAACGAACATAAGTTCGTTTTTATAAAACTTTATTATTTTGTTTAATCTCTTGAATTATCTTTCTTAGATAATGCTTTTTATTGTTCTCAATTATTTTTCTTCTAACATTTGCAACATCAACCCTAACCATGATTGAGTGTGCCTTTACAAGTTCAATACAATATTTATTATCTCCCTTATAAAATTCGTGGTCATGTTTTTCCAATCCTAACTTTTCACATGTTTTAGTTTCAATAGCAGTAATTAGAACTTGTAATTCTTCCCTTGTTAATACACGCTTGTCTAAAAACTTGCTTGATAATTTTTTCAATATATTTGCTCTAAACCTTAAATATCTAAACTCAAAAGCATTTTCTCCATTATCATCAACACAATCAACTGCCTGTATAAATTCATCATAATAAGAATCTCTTAATAAACCCATCAAAGTTTCAGCATCTCTACCTCTAATGTTATGTATTACTGAATATGCCATATTATAAGGTAATATTTTAATTTTTTCAAGAAGTTCAATATCGCTTAAGCAACTATCACCAAGTTCAAAACAGAGCTCCTCAAAAAGCGCCTGAGTTTCATCATCATTTAGAAACTCTCTCATGTAATTTTTAAGCACCTTTTCTTTATAATCTTTGCCCAACACATATTCAGCACTTGTTTTATCCTGATTCATAACTTTCTCCTTGAAATATGATAACATAAAATCTTTAAATATAAAACAATTTTTTATATTAATATTATATTCCCATGAACGAGCAACGTGTATTTTTTAAATCAGTTATCAAAAATCTCTTTACATTAATAATATTAAAATGTTACCCTTATATTAAGGAGATATTTATGGGATTTTTTAATAATTTTAAAATTGGTTTTGGTTTTAACAAAAACAACCATCACGATAATCACAACAAAAAACATCTCAACCATTTCCCTGGGAGACATCATCATTTCAATCATCGAGAACTTGCCATGGTTAAATCTGGTGACGGCGTATATGCATGGATTGAAAAACAGGGAATGTTTTTTAATGGAGATATTCCAGGAGTTAGCGGTATTATGAGCGTTAGAATGGCTGATTCATTTGAAGAATGTTATGACAAATTATGCGAAAACATTAATAATTCAATTTCTGTAAAATTCAGTTCTTTCAGACAAGAAGTTTCTTATGAAGAAATTCAATCCGAAAATCCTGATGCAGAAATTGTGTTTGTACCAATAAGAAAAAGATAATAAAAAAAATACGGATTTAATCCGTATTTTTTAAATCTCTGTCTCATCAACATAGTCTTCATCATCTTCGCAACCAATGCTTTCAATTAAATCTGAATAACTTATTTGAACCTTCTTTTCGTATATAATTAACTCATCTTCAATAAAATTTTGACGACTAATTAAATAATATCTACCATTTTCACGTTTAAGAAAAACCTCAGTGTTAATCTCAATTCCATTTATATTCGAATTAACATATTTATACTCATTATTTTCTTGTGTATAATTCAATCTAATGCTTGGTTCATCTTCTGTATTAATAAATGAAAGGGCAAACAAGAATAATCCATCAGTATCAATTTCCATTTTTTGATTATTTTCTAGATCATCCAATTCATCTTCATAATATGGTTGTAAAACAATTGAAGTACAGAAATATTTATCGTAAGTTGTATATTCAAAACACAATTGGTCTTGATATTTTTCAAGCATTGCTCTGAAATTCTTGCCATCGTAAATAAATTGTGATTTCTCTTCCATTTTATCTAAAACAGCTTTCGGCATATTATCCATAACTCTTTTATAATCGTTTGCCAATTTATCATCAACTTTTTCTATTAAATCTAAAACCGCATTATATTGTTCTGAAAAAACTCTATATTTACTATCCATAATTTATCCTGGTTTTATAATATCATAAAAATAGAAAAAGTCAACTTAAAATATAAAATCAAAAATCAAAATTATGCTCAATTGTCTGTTCATTCTCATAGACTTCTTTTTTTATTATGTCAATATTTTTACACTCTTTATAATTATTAGTTTTAGCACTATTATAATCAGTAATGATTGATTCCTTTAATTTATAAAGTTCTTCAATTTCTTCTTTTTTTAATCTAATTAATTTTGAAACTCTACTGGCCATAATATTCATCACGCCAGTTCCTAACAAAATATAACCCAAAACAACCAATACTGATACAATTGAAGAAAGTGGCACAAATTTAAGAAATAATATTACCACAGCAGCACATGAAGAGTATAAAAATAAACTCAACCTAATTAATCGCTTTTGTTTCATATAAACTCCACCTAATTCAATCTGTGCCTTTTCAATTTTAGATTCTATATCAATCATTGTTTTATTAAAGTTTTTATCTTCACTTGTTTGATATCTTTTCAACCTTAAATCATTATCATCTTCATCATGACACACATCATTTACATTGTTACATTGTTTTAATCTTTCAATAAATCTTCTTATCATAAAAACTATTTAAAAATATAATATGATTAATCAAGAACTAATGTTATCTTTAAACAAAAAAAGAACACGGGGGTTAACCGTGTTCTTTTTGTATTTATATCCTACTCAAAGGTACTAAGTTCTTTGTGAGTTTTTATTTTATTTAAGAGTGTTCATTCACTCTATACACTTCAATGATAACTAAGTTATCAAAGTCGACTTTAAAGATATACTCTTTAAAAGGAGGTGATCCAGCCGCACCTTCCGATACGGCTACCTTGTTACGACTTCACCCCAGTCACCAGTTTTACCTTCGGCAGCTGCCTCCATTGCTGGTTAGCTCACTGACTTCGGGTACCCCCGGCTCCCATGGCGTGACGGGCAGTGTGTACAAGACCCGGGAACGCATTCACCCCGACATGCTGATTCGGGATTACTAGCAACTCCGTCTTCGTGTGGGCGGGTTGCAGCCCACAGTCTGAACTGGGCCCATCTTTTTGAGATTTGCTCCACCTTGCGATATTGCGTCTCTTTGTAATGGGCATTGTAGCACGTGTGTGGCCCTAGGCGTAAGAGGCATGATGATTTGACATCATCCCCACCTTCCTCCGTATTATCTACGGCACTCTCGTTAGAGTTCTCAACTGAATGTTAGTAACTAACCACAGGGGTTGCCCTCGTTGCGGGACTTAACCCAACATCTCACGACACGAGCTGACGACAACCATGCACCATCTGTATGGATGTTATATTGCTATAACTTCACCGCTTTCACGGCTATGCATCCTATGTCAAGCCTAGGTAAGGTTTTTCGCGTAGCGTCGAATTAAACCACATGCTCCGCTGCTTGTGCGGGTCCCCGTCAATTCCTTTGAGTTTTAAACTTGCGTTCGTACTCCCCAGGCGGTATACTTATCGCGTTAGCTACGACCCTGACTTTGTCGATAAAGCCATAGTCTAGTATACATCGTTTAGGGCGTGGACTACCAGGGTATCTAATCCTGTTTGCTCCCCACGCTTTCGTGCCTCAGCGTCAGTTACGTCCCAGTTGACCGCCTTCGCCACCGGTCTTCTTACTAATATCTACGCATTCTACCGCTACACTAGTAATTCCGTCAACCTCTTCCGCACTCAAGTAATCCAGTATCTGATGCAGTTCCATGGTTAAGCCACGGGATTTCACATCAGACTTAAAAAACCGCCTACGCACCCTTTACGCCCAGTTATTCCGGACAACGCTTGCTTCCTACGTCTTACCGCGGCTGCTGGCACGTAGTTAGCCGAAGCTTTCTATTAGAGTACCGTCACTATCTTCTTCCTCTAATACAGAAGTTTACAATCCGAGGACCTTCATCCTTCACGCGGCGTTGCTGGGTCAGAGTTGCCTCCATTGCCCAATATTCCTAACTGCTGCCTCCCGTAGGAGTCTGGACCGTATCTCAGTTCCAGTGTGGCCGATCATCCTCTCAGATCGGCTAAGCATCGTCGGCTTGGTGGGCCGTTACCTCACCAACTACCTAATGCTACGCGAGCTCATCTCTATCCGATAAATCTTTCACCCCTAGTACTTGTGTACCTGTGGTCCTATGCGGTATTAGCAGTCGTTTCCAACTGTTGTCCCCCAGAAAGAGGTAGATTACTCACGCGTTACTCACCCGTCCGCCACTAAGGGTAAGTTCTCCACTGAATACCTCATATAGAAATACTCAGTGGAAAAC
>JAZLCR010000012.1:0-1582 GCA_045614345.1 Candidatus Onthoplasma sp. | reverse complement strand
TTGTCAGCTCAATTGATGGCTAAAGACGGCGGTTACGCAACTCTTCGTCTTCCATCTGGTGAAATGAGAAAAGTTTTAGATAGATGCCGTGCAACAATCGGTGAAATCGGAAATGAAGAAAATGAAATCGTGTCTTTGGGTAAAGCTGGACGTAAACGTCACATGGGCGTTAGACCTACAGTTCGTGGTTCTGCAATGAACCCAGTTGATCACCCACACGGTGGTGGTGAAGGTAAGTCTCCTGTTGGACACGCTGGTCCAATGACTCCATGGGGAAAACCTGCACTTGGATTGAAGACAAGAAAACACAAGAAAGCTTCTGACAAACTTATTGTCAAGAGAAGATCTAAGTAGGAGTGTAAATTATGAGTAGAAGTTTAAAGAAACAACCTTACGTTGAAGAAAAATTGATGTCAAGAGTTGTGGCAATGAACGAAAAGGGTGAAAAGAAAGCACTTAAGACATGGTCAAGATCAAGCACAATTTACCCAGAATTCGTTGGTCACACAATTGCTGTTCACAACGGAAGAAAACATATACCTGTATACTGTACTGTCGATATGGTTGGTCACAAGTTGGGAGAATTTGCTCCAACAAGAACATTTAAAGGCCACAAACAAAAAGATGCTAAGAAAAGATAGGAGATAAAATATGGCAAAGAGAATTAGAGAAAAAGCTGAATTATTAAAGCAAAATAAAGACACTCGTCCATATGCTTGCGTTCGTTACGTTCGTCTTTCTCCTACAAAGGCAAAAATCGTAATCGACCAAGTTAGAGGTAAGAGTTATGATGATGCAGTTGCAATTTTGGCAAACATGCCACATGATGCTGCAAAAATCTTATTAAAAGTAGTTAAATCTGCTGGTGCTAATGCTGAAAACAATAAGGGAATGAATGTTCACGATTTGTTCTTGGCTGAAATCATCCTTGGACAAGGCCCAACAAGAGTAAACAAAGTTTACTTCCGTGGTCGTGCTCATGGTGCAGATAGAATCGTTACTAGAACTAGCCACATCAAAGTTGTGCTAGGCGAAAAGGAGTAGAAATATGGGACAAAAAGTTAATCCAAATGGTATGAGAATTGGTATCAACAAAACTTGGAATTCATTCTGGTTTGCTGATAAAAAAGATATCGCTAAAAACATTAAGGAAGACAATGTTATCCGTAACTACATCCTTAAAGAATATAAGTCATGTGCAATTTCAAACGTTATGATTGAAAGAACAAATGATAGCATCAATGTTTCAATCTACACTGGAAAACCAGGTGTTTTGATTGGTCAAAAAGGTGCTGGAGTTGAGGCATTAAAGAAAAATGTTGAAAAATTAACTGCTGCAAAGAAAGTTAATGTTAACATTGTTGAAGTTAAAAACCCTGATTTGGACGCAAAACTTGTAGCTGAATCAATTGCTGCTCAACTTGAAAAACGTGCTCAATTCAGACGTGTTATGAAATCTGCAATGCAAAGAGTTATGAGAGCTGGTGCAACTGGTGTTAAAACAATGGTTTCAGGTCGTCTTGACGGTGCTGAAATTGCAAGAAGCGAACACTACCACGAAGGTTCACTTCCACTTCAAACA
>JAZLCR010000011.1:0-2167 GCA_045614345.1 Candidatus Onthoplasma sp. | reverse complement strand
AGATTTGGAAACATGTGAATTTTCTTCAAAGATTTCTGAATTATTATATAACTCAAGAATTGAAAATGGTTTGCAACAAGTAGACAATATTTTGAGAAAAAATATTAATATATAAAAAATTCCGTTAGATTATCTGACGGAATTCTTTGTTTTTCTTTTCATTATATGGGCTTAAAATTACCCTATCTTGTTTTAAACTTTCTTTAACATCAATAACTCGTTGATTGCTACTTCCTTTAAATCTTAAAGTTATGTCTTTTAAATCAATTTTAAATTCGCCATCAACAAGAATGTCAATGTAAGATAATAATTCCTTTGTCCAAGGACAATGCGCTCTGCTGGGTTTAAGTAACTCTTCATCAAACAGATAACCAGTGTAACACCAAATTGTTTTATTCGGATAAGTTGCTTTAACGTTTTTAACAAATTCTAACAAACCTTTTTGATTTGCTGGTTCCATTGGTTCTCCGCCCAAAAGTGTTAATCCACTAATATGAGAATGAGCAAGAGATTTAATAATTGAATTTTGAACATCAAGAGTGAATTCTTTTCCGTAATTAAAATCCCAAGTTTCAGGATTAAAGCAATGTTTACAATGATGAGTGCAACCACTGACAAAGAGAGAGGTTCTAATGCCCTCTCCATTTGCAATGTCATTAAATTTAATGTTAGCATAATTCATCGCTCGAATACGTCCTTTTTAATCGTTTAAACATCATGTTTAAACTTCATTTATAGACGATTCTCGCTCTTTCCCGCACGAAGCATTTCATTTGCTTCTACGGGAGCCCTATAAATCGTCTGTTTTATTTTGTAATTTAATCCTATTAGTTTAAACTGAGATTTGATTGCTTGAACGACTTAGCGTAGCGTTAAGTGAACAGCAACGAATCGAAGTTACTTATAAATGAAGCACTCTATCTTTAATTTCTTGAGTACGTCCTTGGTTCCAGAATTGAGAACCAATGTAGCCGCAAGTTCTACGTGCTACGTTCATTTTTGTTTGATCAAGGTTGCCACAATTTGGGCATCTCCAAATTAATTTTCCATCACGTTCTTCAACTTCAATTTCGCCATCGTATGAACAAACTTGGCAATAGTCTGATTTTGTGTTAAGCTCAGCATACATAATGTTATCGTAAATGAACTTAATAACATTCATAACAGCTTCGATGTTGTCTTGCATATTAGGAACTTCAACATAGCTTATTGCTCCACCTGGACTTAAAGCCTGGAATTCGCTTTCCAATGCAAGTTTTTCAAATGCATCAATTGGTTCTGTTACGTGAACATGGTAACTATTTGTTATATAGCTCTTATCTGTAACTCCAGGAATGATTCCAAAACGTTTTTGCAGGCATTTAGCAAATTTATATGTAGTGCTCTCTAATGGTGTTCCATATAGAGAGTAGTGGATATCTTCGGCTGCCTTCCATTTTGCAGTATATTCATTTAATTTTTTCATTATCTCCAAACCTAAAGCTTTTCCTTCTGGTTCAGTTAATTTTTTACAAATTAAAGCATAAACTGTTTCCCAAAGACCTGCGTATCCTAAAGAAATTGTTGAATATCCACCATGTAAGAATCTATCAATTGTTTCGCCTGGTTTTAATCTTGTTAATGCACCATGTTGCCACAAGATTGGAGATGCGTCAGACAATGTTCCAGTTAAACGTTCATGACGCTTTTGAAGTGCTCTATGGCAAAGTTCCATACGTTCATCAAAGATTTCCCAGAATTTTTTCATATCTTTATGAGAAGATAGTGCAATGTCGATAAGGTTAACTGTAACAACACCTTGGTTAAATCTTCCGTAATATTTTGGTTTATTATTTTCATCAACCCATGGAGTTAAGAAACTGCGGCAACCCATACAAGTGTAACAATGGCCTTCTCCATTAGAGTCGATTTTAAGTTCTAACATTTTCTTTTCGCTGATATAATCAGGAACAAGGCGTTTTGCAGTACATTTTGCTGCAAGTTGAGTAAGATAATAATATTTGCTATCTGGGTGAATGTTGCTTTCTTCCAAAACATAAATAATTTTAGGGAAAGCAGGAGTGCTATAAACACCTTTTTCATTTTTAACACCACGATAACGTTGTTCAAGCGTTTCTTCAATAATCATAGCAAGGTCTTCACGTTCACGTTCGTTTTTTGCTTCACC
>JAZLCR010000010.1:0-10784 GCA_045614345.1 Candidatus Onthoplasma sp. | reverse complement strand
CCATTTAAGAAGGTTAAATAGGAGAGTGGATTATGGCAAGAAAAGCAATGGTAAATAAACAACAAAAACAACAAAAATTTGCAACTCGTGAATATACACGCTGCTCTATTTGCGGTCGTCCACACGCAGTTTTGAAAAAATATGGAATTTGCAGAGTTTGTTTTAGAAATTTAGCGCACAAAGGAGAAATCCCTGGTGTTAAGAAGGCTAGTTGGTAAAAGGAGAAGGATATGTTAGTTTTAGACCCAATCGCAGATATGCTTACTCGTATTCGTAATGCGAATTCAAATAAGCATGAAAAAGTGGTTATTCCTCAATCAAAAACAAAACTTGCAATCGCTGAAATCTTAAAAAATGAAGGTTACATTGTAGACTTCACAACAGTTGATAGCGTTCAAGGAAAAATGATTGAAGTAACACTTAAATATGGACCTAATGGCGAAAAAGTTATTCAAGGTCTTAAGAGAATCAGTAAACCTGGTCTTAGAATCTATTCAAATGCTGAACAATTACCACAAGTTCTTAATGGCTTAGGTATTGCAATAGTTTCAACAAGCAAAGGTATCATCACTGATAAAAATGCAAGAAAATTAAACGTTGGCGGCGAAGTGCTCGCTTACGTGTGGTAGGAGGGTAGTTATGTCAAGAATTGGTAAATTGCCTATCGCTATCCCAGCAGGTGTTACTGTTGAAGTTAATGGTCAAGTTGTAACTGTTAAAGGTGCAAAAGAAACTCTTTCTCAGGAGGTTTCAAAAAACGTAACAGTTAAGGTTGAAAACAACGAAGTTATGGTTATTCGTAATGATGAATCTAAAGATAGTAACGCAAAACAAGGTCTTTACAGACAATTAATCAACAATATGGTTGTTGGAGTTAAAGACGGATTTACAAAATCTTTAACAGTGAAAGGTGTTGGTTACAAACTTAACAAACAAGGAAACAAACTTGTTATGAACTTAGGTTTATCTCACCCAGTTGAAATTGTTGAGGCAGACGGTGTTACATTGGAATGCCCAGACAACTCAACAATCCTTGTTAAAGGTGCAAACAAAGAAAGAGTTGGTGCGATGGCTGCAAAAATTAGAGCAACTCGTCCAATGGAACCATATCACGGATATGGAATTCACTACACAAGCGAACCGGTAATCTTAAAGGCTGGTAAGTCTGGTGGTAAGAAAAAGTAGGAGGTTAAGTTATGATTAATAAAGTTAATAAAAATGAACAACGCCAAAAACGTCATGTAAGACTTCGTCATGACTTAGCTGGCTCAAAAGAACGTCCAAGACTTAATGTTTATAGAACATTAAAACACATATATGCACAAATCATTGACGATATCAGAGGAATTACTATTGTTGCTTGCAATACAACTCAAAAAGATATCAGTGCAAAAGTTGCTAATATGACAAACAAAGAAGCTGCTCGTTTTGTTGGTGAACAAATCGCAAAACTTGCTAAGAAAAAGAAAATAAGTCAAGTCGTATTTGACAGAGGTGGATACCTTTACACAGGAAGAGTAAAAGAACTTGCTGACGGCGCTAGAGCTGCTGGCTTGAAATTTTAAGGAGAAATTATGGCAGAACAACAAAAACGTGAATTCAAGAGAAGACCAAGAGAAGAAGTTAGAGATGAATTCGAAAGAAAAAATGTTTCAATCCGTCGTGTTAACAAAACAACTAAGGGTGGCCGTAACATGAGTTTCTCATCTCTTGTGGTTGCAGGTAATAAAAAGGGTCAAGTTGGAATGGGACTTAGCAAAGCAACAGAAGTTCCAGCTGCTATTGAAAAAGCTGGAAAGGCTGCAAGAAAAGCGGTTGTTGCTGTTCCTGTTGTTAATGGAACAATTCCTCACGCAGTTACTGGTAAGTTTGCAAAAACTATGGTTAAAATGCTTCCTTCTAAACCAGGTAGTGGATTAATCGCTGGTGGTGCTGCTCGTATAGTTTTAGACTTGGCTGGTTATACAGATATTACAGCAAAAATTTATGGTTCAACAGACAAAATCAACGTTGTTAGAGCAACTATTGAAGGTCTTAAACAATTAAGAACTAAAGAACAAGTTGCAATGCTTCGTGGAAAATCTGTTGAAGAAATTTAGGAGGACTTATGGCTAAGAAACAAAGCAAAACAATTAAAGTTACTTGGATCAAAAGCGCCATTGGTTTCAATAAAAATCAAGGCAAAATCGTTGAGGCTTTAGGTTTTAAGAAACTTGGTCAAACAAGAGTTCTTCCTGACAACGATTGTATTAGAGGTAGCATCTTCAAAGTTAAACACTTATTGAAAGTGGAAGAAGAAGCGTAAAGGAGAGGATTATGTATATACACGATTTGAAAAATGCTGACGGTGCTAGAACAAGCAAAAAAAGACTTGGTCGTGGTATCGGTAGTGGTATAGGTAAAACCTCTGGTAAAGGACATAAAGGTCAAAACGCTCGTTCAGGTGGTGGCGTTCGTCCAGGATTTGAAGGCGGACAAATGCCTTTATACAGAAGACTACCTATTAAGGGTTTCACAAATGCGAAATTCAAAAAGGTTTATTCAACTGTTAATGTTAGCTCTTTAAATATTTTTGAAGCTAACACCGAAGTTGATGCAGTTAAATTGTTAGAAGCTGGCATCCTTTCAAAAATTGAAAAGGATGGAGTTAAAATTCTTGGCAATGGTGAATTAACTGTTGCTTTGAAAGTTAGAGCTAACAAATTTACAGCTCAAGCAAAAGAGAAAATCACAGCACAAGGTGGCAGTATAGAGGAGGTATAATGTTTAAGACATTAGCTGACGCTTTTAAAATTAAAGAAGTTAGAAACAAGATAATTTTAACTCTTGTATTATTATTTGTCTACCGTCTTGGCTGTTGGTTACCAATACCAGGAATTGCTCAAGGCGCCTATGGCGACGAGGTTGGAAACAACACATTCCTTGGTTTGCTTAGTTCGGTAAGTGGTGGGGCTTTGAGTCAAGGTTCTTTCTTGGCTTTGGGTGTTTCACCTTATATAACATCATCAATTATTATTCAACTTTTATCAGCTGTTATTCCTAGTTGGCAAAGACTTGCTAAAGAAGGTGGCGCTGATGGAAGAAAGAAAATTAATCAATACACAAAAATTGCAGCATTAATTTTAGCTGTTGCTCAAGCTGTTGGAATCACAGTTGGGTTCGGCACAGCTGGAAATATTGATGTTGAAGTTTTCTGGAACAATCAATATGTTGCATACACAGCAGTTGTTTTAATGCTTGTTGCTGGTGCAATGTTTACTGTTTGGCTTGGTGAAAAAATCACTGAAATTGGAATTGGTAATGGTATGTCACTTCTAATTTTCGTTGGTATTTTGTCATCAGCTGGAACAGGTATTATGACAAACTTCCAAGACTTAACTAAGGGAGGCGATGCTGCTCAAAAAGCAATTTGGCAACTTATCTTATTCTTAGTTGTTTTGGTTGCAATCTTTGCTCTCGTTGTCTTTGTTGATGGCGGTGAAAGAAAGGTTGGCGTTCAATACGCAAAACAAATGAAAGGCAGAAAAATGTATGGTGGTCAATCAACATATATTCCAATTAGAGTTAATGCTAATGGTGTTATGCCAATCATTTTCGCGAGTTCAATTTTGACATTCCCTCAAATGCTATTTAGCATGTTCTGGCCAAATAAGACTGACGGTTTTATTGGTTGGTGGAACACTTGGCTTGGTGCAAGTTCAAAATATGGTATTTATTATATCATGTTGGCACTTCTAATTCTTGCATTTGCATATTTCTACACTATGCTTAATTTTGATACTGAGCAAATTAGTAGACAAATTCAGCAAAATGGTGGATTTATTCCAGGAATTAGACCAGGAAAGCCAACAGCACAACATTTAGATAGTATCAACAAAAAAATTACATTATTTGGTGCTATTTTCTTAGCATTCATGGCTCTTATCCCATCACTCTTATTCTCATTTATGGGATTGGGTGGATTAACAACAGCGTTTAGTGCTACAGGTATGTTAATCGTTGTTTCAGTTGCTCTTGAATTTGACAAGCAACTTGAAGCTCAAATGATGATGAGAAATTATCGTGGATTCTTAAAATAATAAGGGGTTTTAATGAATATAGTTTTAATTGGAATTCAGGGCTGCGGAAAGGGAACTTTAGTTGCTGGTCTTGAAAAACATATTGACTTTTCATTAGTGTCAATGGGACAATTATTCAGAGATGAAATTGCAACAGGTTCAGCTTTAGGTCAAGAAATCAAACAGATCATTGACAGAGGCGAACTTGTTGGCATGGATATTGTTATGTCAACAATTAATAACAAATTGAAACAGGATTCAAATCGCATCAAAATCTTTGATGGGTTTCCAAGAAATTTAGAACAGGCTGAAGCTCTTGATAAAATAACAAATGTTGATTTGGTTATACATTTGGATTTGCCAAAAGAAGAAGCTGTTAAGAGGTTGTTAAATCGATTAACATGTTCAAATTGTGGATACATTACAAGAAAAGATGCCGTAACATCAAATGTTTGCAGTGAATGCGGTGGTGAACTTGTTCACAGAAGCGACGATACGGTTGAATCTATTGAAAAAAGATTTGCAATATTTGAAAACGTCACATATCCATTGATTGATAAATACAAAAAACAAGGTGTTAGAGTTGAAACAATTGATTCTACGGATAAAGATGTTTCCCTCAGCACAGTTTTAAAGGTATTAAATGAGTATAACTATTAAAAACAAAGAACAAATTGAGAAGATGAAAAAAGCAGGCAAGATATTGAAAAATACGCTTGCCTTGCTTGAAAACTCAATTTATCCTGGCCAGACCACTTCGCGCCTTAATGATTTGGCCTATAACTATATTATATCCCAAGGCGCAAAACCTTCCTTCTTAAATTATGAGGGTTTTCCATTTACAATTTGTGCTAGTTTAAATGATCAAGTTGTGCATGGATTCTGTTCAAATATTCCACTAATGGAAGGCGACATAATTAGCATCGATTGTGGCGTTATTTGGGAAGGTTATCATGCAGATGCAGCGAGAACATTTCCTGTCGGAAACATCTCAAAAGAGAAACAAAAATTAATTGATGTTACCAAGGAATCATTCTTTGAAGGCATTAAGGATATAAAAGCAGGTTCTAGATTAGGTCACATTAGTAACCGAATTCAAGTTCATCTTGAAAAACATGGTTATGGTGTGGTGAGAGAACTTGTTGGACACGGGGTTGGTGAAAAACTTCACGAAGATCCGATGGTCCCAAACTATGGGAAGTATAACTCTGGAGTTGTGCTTCAAGAAGGTATGACCTTGGCAATCGAACCAATGTCTACTTTGGGCAAAAAAGATGTGTATTTAGAAGATAATGATTGGACTGTTTCAACACAAGATGGTCTTGCTAGTGCACACTATGAAAACACAATCTTAATAACAAAAGATGGTGTTGAAATTTTGACTTTATAGGGGTGTTATGGAAACAAATTTTATGGTTGGAGATGTGGTTAAGTCTTTAAGTGGCCATGATCAAAATCGACTATTTATTGTTGTGGGTATTGACAAAAATGGATATATTGCTATAATAGATGGTAAGTATCGTGACAAAACAAAACCAAAACTTAAAAATCCAAAACACTTAATTCTAGTGGCGCATGACGATGATTTATTAAAGAAAGTTAATTCGCCATTAACAACAAATGCTGAATTACACAAACTAATCAAAGCATACAAAATAAAGGAGTAAACATGTCGAAAGAAGATGTTATCGAAGCTGAGGGTGAGGTTGTCGAAGTTTTAGGCAACATGAACTTTAAGGTTCAGATTATGAACAATCACATTATCACTGCTTACATTTCTGGAAAATTACGCACTAATTTCATTAGAATTTTGGTGGGAGATAAAGTGAAAGTTGAGATGAGTCCTTATGATTTAACAAAAGGTAGAATCATTTGGAGAGATAAAAACTAACATTATTAAGGAGAAAAACATATCTCGCTAACGCAAGATATAATATTCTCTAATTTGCTTGCTTTTTACAAGCGAAACAATCGAATAAGGAGAAATTATGAAAGTTAGACCATCAGTTAAACCTATGTGCGAAAAATGCAAAGTTATTAAACGTAATGGTAAAGTTATGGTTATTTGTTCAAAATCACCTAAACACAAACAACGTCAAGGTTAATTTTTAAGCGAAAACTTTTCGCTTTTCTTTGCGTTATAAGGGGAGCGGAATTATTGCAAATAAACTTGAAAATAAGCACAACACTTCGCGGCAATTTAGTGTTGTGAGAAAATATAAATAAATTTCTCAGAAAAAAGAGAAAAATTCATCAAGAAAACAATTTATAAAGGAGAAATGAAACATGGCTCGTATATCAGGTGTTGATTTACCTAATGAAAAAAGAGTTGAAATTGGTTTGACTTATATCTACGGTATTGGTAGAACAACTTCAAACAAGATTTTGGCTGCAACTGGCATCAATCCAGACACAAGAGTGAAAGACCTCACAGAAGAAGAAATCGCTTCAATCCGTAAGCACATCGAAGCAAATTACGTTGTTGAAGGTGAAAAAAGACGTGACGTTGCTCTTGATATCAAACGCTTGAAAGAAATTAGGTGCTATCGTGGTCTTCGCCACATTGCTAATTTGCCAGTTCGTGGACAATCTAGCAAACAAAACGCAAGAACACGTAAAGGACCAAAGAAAACAATAGCTAATAAGAAGAAATAAGGAGTAAATAATGGCTGTTAAAAAAGAAACAAAGACAAAGAAAAAGAAAATTTTAGTTAGCAATGGTGAAGGACAAGTTCACATTTTTGCTGGCCCAAATAACACTTTAGTAACTTTAACAGATATTTTTGGAAACGCTTTGGCTCAATGTAGTGCTGGTGCTCGTGGAAATCGTGGTGCTAAGAAAACCACTCCATTTGCAGCTCAAGACGCAGTTGAAACATGTTTGGCAAATGCTGCTAAATTTGGCGTTCAAAAAGTGGCTGTTTTTGTTAAGGGTGCAGGTGTTGCTCGTGAATCTGCAATAAGAGCAGTTGGAACAGCAGGATTGCAAGTTACAATGATTAAAGATGTATCTCCAATCCCTCACAACGGTTGCAGACCACCTAAGAAGAGAAGATTATAGGAGGAAAATATGGCAAGAATTACTAGTCCAGATTGTAAACAATGTCGTAGAGAAGGTTGCAAACTTTTCTTAAAGGGCGAAAGATGTTTAACAAAATGTTCATTCGATAAGCGTCCTACTGTTCCAGGTCAACATGGTGCAGGAAGAAAGAAAATCTCTGAATATGGTTTGCAATTGCGTGAAAAGAATAAAGTTCGCAGAATCTATGGCGTTTTAGAAAAACAATTCAGAAATTGTTATGAAAAAGCTGCTGCTGGAAAAGAAAGCACAGGTTTTGCATTACTTAAAATGCTTGAATTAAGACTTGACAACGTGGTTTACCGCATGAATATTGGTGTGTCTAGAACAGAATCAAGACAAATCGTTAACCATGGCCACATCACTGTTAATGGCAGGAAAGTTAACATCCCTTCATATCAAGTTAAAGTTGGTGATGTTATTGCTGTTAAAGAAAGCAAGCAAAGTCTTGAAATGTTCGCAAGCTTGAAAGGTTTAAAAGTTAACACTCCAAAATGGTTGGAATTTAACACTGAAACATTAACTGGTAAAGTGTTGGCTCTCCCAGAAAGAGATGACATTGACTTAGGCATTCAAGAACACTTAATCGTAGAATATTATTCAAGATAATAGGAGAAATAGAATATGATGGAAATCGAAAAACCAAAAGTACTTTTAGAAGAACAAGAAAATGGTGCACGTGCTTTAATCACTGTTGAACCATTAGAAAAAGGATTTGGAATCACAATCGGTAACATGTTGAGAAGAACCTTGCTTTCATCTCTTCCTGGTGCTGCAATTGTTGGTATCAAAATCAAAAATGTGTTACATGAATTCTCAACAATTAAAGGTGTAACAGAAGATGTTCCAGATATTGTTTTGAATTTAAAAGCTGTCGCTGTTAAAACTGAAAGTAAAGATGAAGATTTCAAAGGAACAATCACTTTCAAAAAGAAAGGTGCAGGCGTAGTTTACGCAAAAGATTTAGAATGTGGGGATGGAATCTCAATTCTTAATCCTGAACAACTAATTTGTACTTGTGACGATGATGCAGATCTCGATATGACTCTTTATGTTGGACGTGGTAGAGGTTTCGTTCCAGCGAGCCTCAACAAAGGCTATTCAGATGAAGTTGACTATATCGCAATCGACTCATTATTCACACCTGTTAAACGTGTTAATTTTGAAGTTCAATCAAGCCGTGTTGGTCGTAGTCTTGATTACGATAAACTTGTTTTGGATGTTCAAACTCGTGGAACAGTTACAGCAAAAGAAGTTGTTGCTCTTTCTGCAAAATTGATGAATGACTATGCTGCTATGTTCATTGAACTTGTTGAAGGTATGGACGGAATGAATATTCTAGTAGCAAGAAAAGAAGATGAAAGAACAAAATTGTTCGAAAAACCTATTGAGGAAATGGAATTAAGCGTTCGTAGTTATAACTGCTTGAAACGTGCTGGAATCGACACTGTTGGAGATCTTGCAAAGAAAACTAAAGGTGAAATGATGAAAGTTCGTAATATGGGTGCTAAATCTATGGAAGAAGTTATCGCTAAACTTGAATCTTACGGAATTGTCCTTGAAGGCAATGAAAACTACTAAGTCGAAAATTTAGAAGTTTAATTATAAATTTTAAATCTATAAAGGAGAAAAACCATGAAAGTTAAAATGTTAGGTCGCCCAACTGAAGAAAGATTGGCAATCATGAGAAATCAAGCAACTGATCTTCTTTGGAAAGGTAAAATTGAAACAACTCTTGCAAGAGCTAAATCTTTAAAGAGTTATGTTGAAAAAATCTTAACTCTTGCTATTAACAGCTACGAAGACGTTGTTACTGTTACAAAACATTCTGTTAATGCAAAAGGTGAAAAAGTTGCTCGTGAAGTTATGAACGACGGACCTAAAAAACTTGCTGCACGTAGAAAGATTATGGGTAAAGTTTATTCTGTTAAAGAAGAACGTAAACCAGGCGAAAAGAAAGCTGATTTCATCGCAAGAACTGAAAATATCAAGCACCCTCTTTTGGAAAAAATCTTCAATATCTATGCACCAAAATATGATGCTCGTGCAAAAGAATTAGGTCAAAGAGGTGGATATACTCGTATCCTTAAAGTTGGTATCCGTAAAGGAGACAACGCTGAAATGGCAATTATTGAATTGATCTAATTTGATAATAGAAAAACATATTTGATTTAAGCATTGCATTATTTGAAAGACAAATTATAAGAGTGCCGAATCAGGCAAATTTAAGCCTTCAAACGGAGCAAACGATAGAGAATAAATTTAAGCATCAAATAATGCAAAAGACAAACCTAAATATATAATAAAAAAGGACCAAGACGTTGGTCTTTTTTTTTATATTGACAAAGTGCTAACTATGTGTTAAAATTTAATAAAGGAGAAAAAATGAAAACAATTCAAAAAGGTGTGATTTTTAGTGATGAATTAGTTAATAAATTGAAAGAAGCGTGGAAACTAGGCAAGAAAATTAAAATAACTGGCGTTAATTATTATGGTGTTGAGTTCTCAACTGAGGGTAAGATAACAACTGATGATAGTAATGAACCGGGTTTTGGTAATTACGAGGAAATAACCAGTATTATTAATCTTGAATTTGCTAAAAGCAAGGACTATCCAGATGATTCAAGAACATGTTTTGTTGCCCCGTTTAAAACAAAAATTTCATATGCGGAAAACAGTTTAATTATTTTAAGTATTGAAATTGACGGAGAAGTTGTTTTTGAAAACCCTAATACAAAACTCATTTGTAAGAAAACAAAGAAAAATGGGAAAGATCTTTTAGCAAAGTTGGAAAAGAATCAAACAGATTATCCAGATTGTCCTGTTATGCAAGAAATAAATAAATTGGTTGGTAAACCTGTAATTATTGATGGAGAAGAAGGAGTTCTTGTTTCAGTCGATGGCGTTTCAGGAGATGGATATCCAATTGTTAATATATACGTGAGTCCTTACTATTTATGTAGTTTAAATATTCATGGTGATTCAGTTTTATCAACCGAAATGGAAGATGGAACACGGGTTATTCTTGCCAAAAATGACCCTGAAGAGTTTGAACAAGCATTGATAAAGGCTTCATCAGGATCACACACAGAAACAATTTAGAATGACAAAAAAAGACCAGTTAAGTGGTCTTTTTTTATAAAATAATAGGTTTCGAATGATAATGATGGTAGTAATCATCTAATGTAAAATTTGTTGAAATTGTCGTATAAATATCGTTAGAACATGAAATATAACCATATATTAGCATTATGTCTAAAACGTTATAAACCATTCGAGATATAGTAAAATTTGAGATGTTTAAAGGTGAATTTTCAAGTTTTTTTTGGGTCAATTCTATGATTTCAGATACATTAAAACTTGATGACTGGTTGATTGAATATATAATAAAAGCTATGATTTCCCCGTGGTTTTTTATGATTTTTTCATTGTTTTTTTGTGTCATTTTGCCCCCAAAATTTGGTTTAAATATATTAAAAAACTATATTTTTAATATAATTATTTATGCAAAATTTTTGAAACTTGTTAATTTAAAATTGCATTGGTTATCACTAAATTTTTGTAATTTTTTAGGTATAAATAATTAAATTTTAGATAATAAAATTTTATTTTTTGAGTGTTAAAATTCGTGTTAAAAACGGCTATAA
>JAZLCR010000009.1:0-6222 GCA_045614345.1 Candidatus Onthoplasma sp. | reverse complement strand
TCCGTTCGACTTGCATGTTTAAAGCACGCCGCCAGCGTTTGTCCTGAGCCAGGATCAAACTCTACAAAAATGGTATTATAAATATCTTTCGATAAATAATAATCTCTGTAAATAACCTTGCTCAAATTGCTTGGCTTATTTCGTTGTTCAAAAAACTTGGAATTGATAAGAACTTTTATTCACAATTGCTTGTTCAAATTTCTTACCATAGTACCTATTAAGATATAAATTGTTCTCACGAACTTAACGTTCGGCACTTGCTTTTTCATCAAGCGCATTATTAATATAACACATCTTGAAATGATTGTCAACACTTTTTTAAAAACTTTTTTAAAAATTTTTCATTTTTTTTAAAATTGTTTTTTATGAGGTGTTCACACCGCAAGTGTTTGTATATTAACATAATCAAAAAATTGTGTCAACAGATTTTCAAAACTTTTTTAAAAATTTTTCATTTTTTTAAAAAATTCTATATATTTCATCAAAAAACTCAATTTTAACAACTTATTTCAGCCTCATAAGCGATAAAAAAACCGCAAAAATGCGGTTTTTTTTGTTTATACTGGTTTATTTTCCAATAATAAGCCACCACCATCAAGAATGGTTAATGATATTTCTACCAATTGATCAAGTGTTAATTTTTCAACTTGAACATAATTTGTTCCACCTAAACTTAAATCCAAGTCAATCCATTTTAATCTCATATCATCGAATCCGTTATAAATAATTAAGCCAGCATCAACAAGTTCTCCAAGATTTTTTTCTTCGATCACTTTGGTTAACGCATCTGAAATTGACAACAATCCCTTACTTGGATCAGTTTGACCGGTCAATGTTACCTTTTCTGGATTATCAATAAGTGTTAAAACTCCTGTCATTTCATCTTCAGCAAACAAATCTGTAAGCCTTAGATCGTTTATACACTCTTCCAAATCCTCAATTTTATTTTGTGAAAGTTTTGATAAAACACCCGTAACAATATTAGCACCATCTTTAACAACAATATTGTCCGGATCAGTTTTGTCAATTGTATATCCTAAGAAGTCGGCAACATAAAGACCATTTATTGCATCTTCCAATTTATTTACTGTGGTATTTGCCTTATCAACATTATCCATAAAAGACGGAAGTTTAACACCGAAATCTTTTTCAAGATCTGAAAGCGTCATATTATCACCCATTGATTTCATGAAATCACCAAAAGCTGCAGTTAATGGCAAATCCCACAAAACAACCTTAACTTTATTAGAAACGATTGAATATGATTTGTTTTTAATGCTTACTTTTGTTTCATCCGAACTAATTGTATATTCGAAATCCACTTCATCTGAATATGAATAATTATCGTATTTTCTATATAATTTATAATTATTATAATAATATGTGTTGTTTTTATCTAAAATTGTACCCATATTATCTTCAATATTCATTCCTGAAATATTTTTAAGTTCACCAGCAGAAATGTTGGCAAACTTCTTTTCAACAGCTTCACTTAATTTTGAAATTTCAACTTCTTTCAAATCAGAAATGTCAATTCCAAACATTTTGTTTTCAATTTTAATCCCAAAATCTCTTTCAAGAGATCCTAATTTATAAGTGTCTAAATTTTGAACAAGACTCAATGCGCTTGAAACAAAATCCTTTACAGTCATATTATTTACATTTTCACTTCCCAAATCTATTTGTGTTTTAAAATTCCTATTAATCCAGTTTGGCGACACTTTAAAATACACAAATGCTCCCAAACCAGCTATTAATGCTAAACAAAGATTAAAACCAATAAAGCCGCCACCGAAAAAAGCACCAAAACAACCTTTTTTCTTTTCACCTTTTTCTTTCTTGCTCATAATTGTCCTCCCTATCTTTTCTATTATGCCACAAATGAATTTAAAAATAAACTATTTTTGTTTGTTTTGTTTGCAAAATTTGTTTGTTATAAAAAGCAATAAAGCAATTTACAATCATTATTAGGTATTTATTGTCACAAAACAACGATTGAACATCCTGCATTTATTCTATAAAGTTCGCTATCCGCTAAAAGATCAGGGCAATAGTTAATCGCAATCTTTTTAACTGGATTTTTATCTATCCATTTATCACAACATGTGAAGTCATAAATTTCCCCACGATTCTTAAGGTTTTGACACACTTTCAAAAACTCCGTTTTAATTGCTCCACCAACACCATGACTTCCATAACCATGAATAACCTTCATAACTTTAAAGCCGCCCTTTTTGTATGCTTCAACCTCAACCAAAAATTGAGCAATTGCCTCCGCCACCGTTTGCTTCTCGCTTTTTATATCTATTGTTATAAGTTTCATATTTCTCCTTTACATATTTTCAAGCTAGTGTTTAATATTGTTTAGTCTTTATTAACATTTTTTAATTATTTAAACATTTTAATCTCAATATGTTGATAATATCATGTTACATCTTAAGAAACAAAAAAGCAACCTAATTTATGGTTGCAATAGAATTAAAATCATTTATATTCATTAATGAAACTTTCAAGTTCACACGCCTGATCATAAACTTCTTTTAAAACCTCATTTGGTGTTTCATTTTTTCTATAACACATTAAAACTTCATAATCCAAATTTATTTCTTGTTTAACGTTGGAAAGTTTTTTTGCAACTTCTTTCCAATCAATGTTGCCATATTTATTGAGTGTGTGCATGTCTGGATTGTATGTTCTTCCTTCTCCTGCAGGATAAAGAACATTGTAACCTATTTCATTATACTTATCATCAGGCACATTTGCACCCAAATTATCATGCAAGTGAACCGCCACCAATTTATCTTTATAAATCTCAGCAAAATCAATTTCTGGAGTAAAACCATGGTTGTGCCCAACGTCCCAACAAAACTTTAAATAATCATTTTGAATGTTTTTAAATATATCTTCTAACGTCTTTTGATTACTACTTAAATTCTCCAATGCTAATGGAACGTTCAATCTTTCACAGACTTTCAAAATCCTCTTTAGTCTTTCCATTCCCAATTCACTTGTTTGACCTTTCATATGTGCAACAACACAAGTAAAACCAAATTTATGAGCTAATTTAACATCTTTAACTAAATTCTTTTCAACTCTTTTGCCTATTTTATCATCAAGCCAAAAGTGTGGGAGTTCCACTCTATTATATCTTGAGTGTAAGGAAGACAACTTCAAATCATGTTTCTTAAACAACTTAACTTGTTTTTTTATTGTTCCATTCTCTTTTTCCATTGTTGGATCAGGATTTGTCATAATACAATCAAAACCAGCATCTTTTATCGCCTTAACTTGATCTTCAATGTTTTTATAAATAAATCCAAAATGGAAACTGATTCCCTTGTTCATTTTTTCTCCTTAATTTATTCTCACCTAATGTCTATATATTATCAGTTTTTTCAAACTTTTTCAAACAAAAAACTGCTTAAATTAAGCAGTTTTCTTATTTTTAACTTTTTTTTCATTAAACTTTGTGATTTCCGGATTTGCTTTTTTGTTTATAAAATTAGCTGTTATTTTGATTTTCTTAATATCTTCTTCAAAGTGGCAAGAATACATAACATCAAGCATTCTCTCTTCAAGTATGGTTCTAAGTCCACGAGCGCCTGTTTTAAGTTCGATAGCTTTCTTTGCAACAGCTCTTACTGCATCCTCATCAAATGTTAAATCAATTCCGTCCATTTTAAACATTTGAACATATTGTTTTGTTATTGCATTCTTTGGTTTAACAAGTATATTCACCAAAGCATCTTCATCAAGATTATCAAGAGTTGTAACAATTGGAAGACGACCAACAAATTCTGGAATCATACCATATTTAATAAGATCTTGCGGTTGAATATCTTCAAAGCGATTAATAAGACTTTGCTCAACTTTGTTTTTAACATCAGCTCCAAACCCTAAAGTTGAAGCGCCTTTTCTTTCACTAATGATTTTGTCAAGACCAACAAACGCACCACCGCATATAAATAGAATATTTGTTGTGTCTATCTTAATATTTTCTTGTTGAGGGTGTTTTCTGCCGCCTTGCGGTGGAACTGAAGCAATTGTTCCTTCCAAGATTTTTAATAATGCTTGTTGAACACCTTCCCCACTAACATCACGAGTGATTGATACGTTTTGAGTCTTGCGTGCAATCTTATCAATTTCATCAATATAAATAATTCCACGTTGAGCTTTTTCAATATCATAATCCGCATTTTGAATAAGTTTCAAAAGTATGTTTTCAACATCATCACCAACATAACCTGCTTCGGTTAAAGTTGTTGCATCACAAGAAGCAAACGGAACTTTCAAAACCTTTGCAAGTGTTTTTGCAAGCAATGTTTTTCCACTACCTGTTGGACCAACCAACAAAACATTTGATTTTTCCAACTCAACTTCATCTTGGTTGTTTTCACGCTTAACCATATTATAGTTAATTCTCTTATAATGATTATAAACTGAAACAGCCAAAATCTTTTTAACTTCGTCTTGACCAATAACAAAATCGTCAAGTTTTTGCTTGATTTCTTGCGGTTTCATAAGTTCAATTCTATTATCTTTTTCCGCCTCTTTTGTTTTATTGTTAAAGTCCATCAAATCACGGCAAATGTTAAGACAATCCTTACAAATAAAACAATCACCTTCTGGATTGCTAATAATATCTGTTAATTCTCTTGCAGGACGACCGCAAAATGAACAAATTGTGTCTATTTCTCTCATCTAAATACTTTCCCTTTAATAACTATATATTATTCGTTGGCTCAACAAAACCAGCAACACTGTTTATTTCTTGCAACTCAAAACGATATTCTTGCTTAACGTTTGGATATTTAACCTTATCAACTTTTTCTTTAAACATTTCATATGGTCTAACATAAGTTAAGCCCTGACCATATAATGCTTGATATAAAACCATAAGTTCTTTTGTTTCACTATGAATTACAATATCTTTAACAATATAATAATCACCCTTAAAGTGTTTATAAATTCTTCCTTTGATTATTTCCATGTTTTCTCCTTAGCAAATTAAAAAGGCAGACATCGTCTGCCTTGAATTAGCGTTTGCTAAAAATTTTGTCAACAAGGCCATATTTAACCGCTTGCTTAGCATCTAAAAAGTTATCTCTATCTGTATCTTTTGTGATAGTTTCAACATCTTTGCCTGTGTTTTCAGCCAAAATTTTATTTAATGTTTCTCTTGTTTTTTCAATGTGTTTAGCATGAAGCAAAATATCACTTGCTTGACCTTGAGTTCCACCCAAAGGTTGATGAATCATAACTTCACTATGTGGAAGACAAATTCTTTTTCCTTTAGCACCACTAGAAAGGATTACAGCTGCCATACTTGCTGCCATACCAATACAAATTGTTGAAACATCACATTTAATGTATTGCATAGTGTCGTAGATTGCCATTCCTGCGCTCACACTTCCACCTGGTGAATTGATATACATAAAGATATCTTTATCTGGATTCTTTCCTTCCAAGAAAATCAATTGAGCAACAATTGTGTTTGCCATTTGGTCGTTAATTTCTCCAGATAAGAAAATAATTCTATCCTCTAATAATCTAGAATAAATATCATAACTTCTTTCGTTATTTCCAACTTGGTCAATAACCATTGGTATCATATAAATTCTCCTTTATAATTCAATATTAAAACTCTATTCAAAATTTATGGTAACAATATAATTTTTGTTGATATAAGTATTTCCAGAATTTTTTCTAAAAGAACCTACCATACCTTCACATTTTACATGTGAAACATTTACAACTATAAACTCTTCATCCTCTGCAACAAGAGTTCCATAATAGTTGGCAGATGATGCACCACCTTTATGTAAAGATGTGGCAAATGCAACAACAAGCACACATTTTCTATTGATATACTGACTAAACATTTTATCCTCCCAAATTTATAAATACATTACTTAATTTCATTGTTTTCATGTAAGAAGTTCAAAAGTTTCTTCATCAAAAGTTCATTAGCAATGTGGTTTACCATATCATTATTAACTTGTTTCTTATATTCTTCCAATGATTTACCAACATTTTTTGCCATTTCTTCGATTTTTGCGTCGATATCAGCATCAGTGATGTCTAAATTGTTAGATCTTAAAAGTTTTTCAAGAACAAGACGAGCCTTAACGTTTCTTGTTGCACTCTTTTTGATATCAGACTTAATATCTTCAACGGTTCTTCCTGAATATTTAGCGTAGTCTTCCATTGTGAGTCCTTGAT
>JAZLCR010000008.1:0-8537 GCA_045614345.1 Candidatus Onthoplasma sp. | reverse complement strand
AAGAGGATCTTGCAATCTTCTCGCAATAGAAACAGCACTACGCAAGTTAACATCAAAATCAGGGAATTCTTTTGCTGCAAGTTTTGAAGCAGAATAAACAGAAGCACCAGCTTCGTTTACCATTGCATAGCTCACCTTTTTAGGAAGAGTTTTTATCATATCTGCAACCAAAATTTCACTTTCTTTGCTTGCTGTTCCATTACCAATTGCAATGATATCAACATTATTTTTTTCAATCATTTGACTAAGTTTAACCTTTGCTTCATCAACCTTATTTCTTGGTGGAGTTGGATATACTACAGTTGTGTCTAACACATCCCCTTTTGTGTCAATAACTGCAATTTTACAACCATGTGCATAACCTGGGTCGTAACCCATAATAACATTATTCTTAAGCGGAGCTTGCAAAAGAAGTGGTTTTAAGTTCACTTCAAACATTTTAATAGCCTGCTCATTTGCTCTATCTGTTAAAGTCGACCTACATTCTCTCTCGAGCGATGGGAACAAAAGTCTATCATAACCATCTTTGATAGTGTCCAAAATGATTTCATTGGTGAATTCATTTTCTTTCTTATACTCTTTTTCTATTTCAGTTAAAGTTAATTTTTCGTTAATTTCAACATTAACCTTTAAGCAATCTTCTTTTTCACCACGATTTAAAGCTAAAATTCTGTGGCTAGGAAGTTTTGCAACTTCTCCTTTGAAATCCTTATAATTTTCATAAGTTTTGTTCTCGTCTGCTTCTTCATTCCAAACCGCAACAATTTGCGCTTTCTTTGCAATGATTTCACGAAGAACTTTTCTAAGATTAGCATCATCACTAATACGTTCAGCAATAATATCTTTTGCGCCAGCAATTGCTTCTTCTGCTGTTTTAACACCTTTTTCTTCATCAACATATTGCGCTGCAACATTTTCAACAGGTTCAGTTATTTCTTGCGCTTGAATTATATCAGCAAGAGGTTCAAGCCCTTTTGCAATAGCCACCGTTGCACGTGTTTTACGTTTTGGCTTATATGGCCTATAAATATCTTCAACTTCTGTTAGAGTTAACGCATCAGCCAAAGCTTTTGCAATCTCATCAGTCCATTTTTCTTGTTCTTTAATTACCTTTTCAACTTTTTCTTTTTCTTTGTTTAAATTTCTTAAATAATTAAGTCTATCTGCAAATGCACGCAAGACTTCATCATCACAAGCACCATGCATTTCTTTACGATAACGCGCAATGAAAGGAATTGTGTTTCCTTCATCAATAAGGTCGATGATGTTTTGAGCATATGCTTCTTTTAAATTAAATTCATACGCTAATTGTTGTTGTACTTCCATGTAAATTTTCTTTCCTTTTAATTTCACGACATAATATGTGATCTGTCACAAACAATTTTAGTATATCAAAAATGCAAAAAAAGACAAACAATTTTAAGCAGAATTTAAAATTTATTTTGTTTGACACACAATTGGTTTTATGATAAAATTCGACAAACATTTAAGGAGCACAAATGAGCTTAATCAAAAAATTAACAACTAAAATTAAAGGAGAGAAAAAGGAAAATTATTTCGATTTTTTCTTAAACGCTCAAAATGCGGAACTTAAACTTTTAATTAACGAATTATCAACTTTAAGAAGACGTGATCAAAAAAAATCTAGAGAAGATATTGTTGCTTTAATCCTTAAAAAATTATCTGAAATAGATCGTTTATATTCAGGATTTTTAAGAGATTTGAACAATCTAAAACTAAGAACAAACAAAAATGAAAAATCAGATGAAGTGCTTAATCTTATGATTGACAAAAGAAAGTCATTGCGCAAAGATTTTGAAAACATTTATATTAATTTCAAACGAACCGCAATGGGGTTTGAAGATATTCCAATGAAAACCATTTTGAAAAAAATGCAATCAGCATTTGATTTTGACGGAGAAAAGTATTCTAACAAAAACATTATCTTAGAAGACCACCTTCAAAAATATTATGATTCAACAACCATGCAAATAAGATATACATCTTAGAAAAAAGCGGACTGATTCATCCGCTTTTTTGTTTCTATTTTTTATCTTTATAAGTTTTATTTCTTTCCTTTGCATCATCTTCGCTCTGCTTTAAAAGTGATTTTTTATTTTCTTTGTTTACAGCACTTAAAATTGCAAAACGATTTTCAGTTTCAACAAACTCACTAAACTTCATTATTGGGTCAAAACTATCAATTTTCATTGGTTCAGCGTTTGTTGGATTATATCTAAACAAAGTTGTATAACCAGTCTTTACAGCATTATTGGCGTGCTCCTGACTATGTTTCATATCATACCCATGATTAACACATGGAGAGTATGCAATTATCACACTTGGCCCATTATACTTTTCCGCTTCAATAAACGCTTGCAAACATTGTTCTTGATTTGCACCCATGCTAACTTGTGCAACATAAACATCTTTATAGGTCATAAGCATACTTGCCAAATCTTTCTTCTTTGTTGTCTTTCCAGACGAATTAAATTTTGCAACTGCCCCACGCGGAGTTGCCTTGCTTGTTTGACCTCCAGTGTTTGAATAAACTTCCGTATCTAAAATTAAGATATTAACATTTTCACCACTTGCAACAACATGATCAAGACCCGCAAATCCGATATCATATGCCCAACCATCGCCACCAAAAATCCAAACACTAGGACTAGCAATCAAATGCAAATTATTAAACAAGTATGATTCATCAAATTTCAATTTTTGACTTTGCTGATACTTCTTAAGATCAACAATCAACTGTTTATTATTATCATGATTTTCAGGATTTTTTAGGAAATTTTCCAATTTTTCACTAATTTTTTTAGAAAATTTCATATTTTTTAGGGAATTTATGAAATTTTTTCTTTGATTTTTTCGAGCTACTGCTATTCCATATCCAAACTCTGCATTGTCTTCAAAAAGCGAATTTGCCCAACTTGGACCAAAACCTTCTTCATCTTTAGCATATGGACATGTTGGATAAGTTCCACCATAAATAGAACTGCACCCTGTGGCATTTGCAATCAACATTCTATCACCAAAAAGTTGTGTTGCTAATTTTATATATGGGGTTTCTCCACAACCGGCACATGCTCCTGAAAATTCAAAATATGGTTTTTTGTGTTGAACATCTTTAACAAATTTAACGTCTGTTTCAAACTCTTTTTGACTTAATGCAAAGTTATAATTTTCAATTTCTTTTTGTTTTATTTTTTCAGTTTCTTCCATTAAAATTGCTTTAACAGGACAAACGCTTGCACACACACCACAACCAGTGCAATCAAGTGGACTCACTTGCTGACGATACTCTCCTCCACCAGCGAACAATTTTCTTGTTTCAAAAGTTTTTGGTCGTTTTTTATTTTCATCAATAACAACTGGGCGAATTGCCGCATGCGGACACATCATTGTACACCTTCCACATTGAATGCATTTTTCACTAATCCAATTTGGAAGCGTTTGAGCAATTGCTCTTTTTTCAAACTTAGAAGTGTTAGTTGGCATATGTCCATCATGACTAAACTTACTAACAACTATTTCGTTTCCTTCTAAATTTGCTGTTGGTTTAATTATTTGATTATAAAATTCATCATTAACACTACAATCACAATCAACAGCTTGAGAAATTGTAAGTTTTTTAGTATCAAGCTTAATAATATTTTCTTCTGAATGTTGAATTGCTTTAAAGTTTGCTTGAACAACCTTCGTTCCTTTCTTGGCATATGTTTTTTCAATGGTTGATTTTATGTTGTTTATTGCAACATCATATGGCAATAAATTTGTTATCTTAAACAATGCAGTTTGCATGATTGTATTGATTTTACCTTTAAGTCCATAATCCGCAGCAATTTTATCAGCATCAATAACATAAACTGAAATATTTTTTAAATTAATATCCACCTTCATTTTTTGTGGCATTATTTTATTTAGTTCTTGTTCTGTGTAATTTGTATTTATAATGAATGTACCGTTTTGTTTTAAGCAATCTGTGATGTCATACTTTTTAACAAACCCCTCATTATTACACACAACAACATCTACTTGCTCTGCATTAAAAGGTGCGTTGATTGGCAAAAAGTTTGAACGCATATGTGAAATTGTTAAACTACCCGACTTCTTGCTATCATAATCAAAATAACCCTGAACATAGCTTGCTGTTTCTTTTCCTAAAATTTTGATTGTGTTTTTAACCGAACTTACACTTCCATCACTTCCCAATCCATAAACACGCATTGAGAAGTCACTGAGATTATCAACAAAACATTTTTCCACATTTAAACTGGAGTTGTTCACATCATCATTAATTCCAACAGTGAAAAAGCGTCTTTTGCCATTTGTCATGTTTTCAAAAACAGAAATCGCCATATCTGGAGTAAACTCTTTTCCACCCAAACCATAACATCCAGAATATGTTTGTGCTTTAATATTGTTTTTAAAAAGTGCCGACTGAACAAAACCGGTTATTGTATCTGTTCCATTAACATCAAGATTTCTCTCTAAAATTGTTATGTTTTTTACACCCTTTGGAAGTAATTCAACAAACCTTTGTTCATCAAAAGGTTTGAGCATTCTGATTTTTATAACCCCAATCTTATTTTTATATTGTTTTTGAGCAAGTGTTAAAACATCTGCACTCGTCCCCATTGAAACAACAACATTTTTGGCATTCTCCGGACCATGATATTCAATTGTATCATAACTTCTTCCTGTGATTTCCTGCTGCTTATTAAGCGCCCATCGGAAATCTTCAATCGCGGTTTTATATTTACTTAAAGCAAACACTCTATTTTGCATAAAAACATCAGGATTTTGATTAGTTCCCATTGAATAAGGGTTATCAACTCTCATTGAACGAGTTTTAAACTCCGCAAATATGGTAGGATTAACAATTTTATGTAAATCATTCAAGTCCGTTTGATAAACAGTGTTAAGCTCATGACTTGTTCTAAACCCATCAAAGAAACATATGTACGGAATTCCTGATTTCACGCTCGCAAGTTCACAAGCAATTGCCATGTCATTCACCTCTTGAACAGATGAACAATTAACAATATTAAACCCAGTTTTAAGGCACGCGTAAATATCACTATAATCACAAAAAATATTAAGTGCATGAGTTGCTAAACTTCTTGCAGCAACATAAAAAACCGTAGGCAATCCTTCACCTGCAATTTTATACATATTTGGAATCATGAGTAATAAACCTTGGCTTGAGGTAAATGTTGTTGTTTTTGCACCAGTCATCAAGCTTCCATGCACAGCACCAGCAACACCAGCTTCGCTTTGCATTTGCCTAACAAGCACTTTATCACCAAAAATATTTTCTTTTCCTTCGTTTGCCCAAACATCAATATTTTCCGCCATTGGACTACTCGGCGTTATTGGATAAATCATTGCAACTTCATTAAACATATAAGCAATGTTTGCCGCTGCCGCATTTCCATCAATTGTAACTTTTTTCATTCTTTCCCCTTTTCTCGTTGTGTTATTAACGATACACTCCACACTAGCAAATAAATTGCTTGGCTCAGTTTTATTTATTATAGTATAAAACAACTCAATTTTTAAATCAAATGATTGAAAAAGTTTTTAAAACAAGTTATAATAAAAATATATTTTTACTCAACAACACATAAAAAGGAATTTTTATCAATTATGAGATATTTAATGATTGTTCAATATGACGGACGAAATTATAATGGTTTTCAAAAACAAAAAAATGGCAACACAGTTCAAGACTTTTTAGAATCGGCACTTAAAACCATTTTAAAGGAAGATGTTAACTCTGTTGGAAGCGGAAGAACGGATGCAAAAGTTTCAGCATTCATTCAACCAGTTCATTTTAACACTGAAAAAGAAATTGACACAAAAAAAGTTTTAAATTCACTTAATGGAATTTTACCAAATGACATTAAAGTTTTATCACTCGTTGAAACTGATATTCACGCAAGATTTGATGCAAAACAAAAAACGTATTGCTATAAAATGTATGTTTCCAATGTGGATTTACCGCTTTACAACAACGCATTAAGAGTAAGCCCAAATTTAGATTTTAAAGCAATGAAAAAGTTTTTGCGTCTCATTGTTGGAACTCACGATTTTAAGGGATTTCAAGCAAGTGGAAGCGAAACGGAAACAAGTGTTAGAACAATTTACAAAGCAAAGTTGAAGAAAGAAAACCAATATTTAAATTTCTATATAACAGGAAATGGATTTTTATATAAAATGGTTAGAAATATTGTTGGAACAATGCTTAAAGTTGGCGAAGGAAAATTAACCTTAAAGGAATTCAAAAGAACCCTTTTCTTGACATTTAAAGCAAGCAACACAGCAAAACCAGAATTTTTATATCTGATGAATGTAATTTACTAATTTAATATTGCATTCTGAATCAATATGTGATATTATACTTTTAATACAACGGAGTGTTTATGGAAAAAATGAATAAAAAACCAAATGTTTTATTAGCTCTTTTACTCAGCTTATTAACAGCCCTTGCTGGTGGACTAATCTTTGGATTAATTTATGCCTCTGGATACTATGTCTATTTGCTCGCTTTGGCTGAAATCATACTCTCTTGCACGGTTTTCTTAAAACAATTTTCTAATATTAATAAGAAAACAATTGCAGGCGCAATTTTCTGGACAGTTATTTGGACTTTTGTTTTCAACATTTCTGCGATTGTTGTTTGTGAAGCATATTGGATTGCTCAAGAATTTAACATTAAATTTACTCAAGCAATTAATGTATTAACTGAAACATGGCTTATTGATGCAGAAATTCAAAATTATATGAACACACGAGCTTTGCAAGTTGCTGGCATGATTTTGCTTGGTGGAATTGTTTATGGAATCTATTATCTTGTTAACCAAAAGAAAAACAAAAAGGTTGAAAGCCCAACACCTTCAATGCAATCGTCAGCAAACCAATCAGCCACAAATTTAAACCAACAAGAAAACACATCTGTCAATTCAAAAGATTATGAAATCACTTTAAAATATGAATTAATTGTTGCCGAATGCAAAGACTCTTTGATTAAGTACGCTCAGGATATGAACCCGGATTCTTTCAGATCTGAAATTTTGGAAATAAAACAAAGACTAATCACTCCATTATCAGAAGATCAAAAACAAAAGCTTAATAAGCATTGTTTGAACCAACAAAATGTTGAAAATCTTTCAACTCTTGACAAAAAAGCAATTGAAACAATTTTGAAAATGCTTGATCAACAATAATAAAACGGACATCATTTGATGTCTTTTTTAATAAAAACTTTTTAAAATCTATTGACAATTTGCTTACTTTACCTTATAATTAATCTGTATTGCTCGTTAGAGCGGTTTTTTCTGCCACACGGAAAAAGTCAATCTAGCAAAAAACAAGCCCGAACGCGAAATAAGGCTTGAAACAAATAAAAATTAAATAGGGAGAAAAATTTCAATGAAAACTTTAATGCTTAATAAAGCTACAGTTGAAAAGAAATGGTATATTATCGATGCTGAAGGTAAAGCTTTGGGTCGTGTTGCTGCTGAAGCTGCTACTCTTCTTCGTGGTAAACACAAAGCAACTTTCACTCCAAATGTAGACTGTGGTGATTATGTTATTATTTTAAATAGCGATAAACTTGTTTTAACAGGTAAAAAAGAAGAACAAAAATATTTCAAACGTTATTCTGGGTATCAATCAGGATTGCACTTAACTCAATATAAGAAAATGATGGCTGAACACAGCGATGTTGCTCTTATGAGAGCAATCAAAGGTATGCTTCCAAAAAACACTTTAGGAAGAACTATGGCAACTCACTGCCACATCTATAAAGGCGCAACTCACAATAATCAAGCTCAAAAACCAGAAGTTTGGAACGGAGGTAAAATCTAATGGAAGAAATCGTAGAAAAGAAAGTTAGAAAAACAGCTAAGAAAACAACAGCTAAAGCTCAAGAATTCTTAGGAACAGGAAGAAGAAAATGTTCAATTGCTCGCGTTCGTTTAACAACTGGAAGCGGAAAAATTGAAATCAACGGATTATCAATTGATGAATACTTTGAATTGGAAACTCTTAAAACTATCGTTCGCCAACCATTAGTTTTAACTGAAACTTTAAACAATGTAGATGTTGTTGTTAACATTTATGGTGGTGGAAAAACTGGTCAAGCTGGTGCAATTCGTCACGGAATCACCCGTGCGTTAATCGAATTCAGACCTGAACTTAGACCTGAACTTAAGAAAGCTGGTTTTGTAACTCGTGATGCTAGAAAGAAAGAACGTAAGAAATACGGTCTTAAAAAAGCTCGTCGTGCTCCACAATTCAGCAAGAGATAATACGCAAACAAAAATGGAACTTTTATGTTCCATTTTTTTATTTAATAAAACTAAAAAATACCTATGTTTTAGATGTTATAATTATTGGAAACATAAAAAAAGAGACGTTGTAAACATTCGAAATTGCACATCATCTAAGTTTTTAAATCAATTTAATTTTATTTCATTAATTTGAAAATATTCTTGGATTCAAGAACATTAAAATTTAAAAACAAA
>JAZLCR010000007.1:0-14675 GCA_045614345.1 Candidatus Onthoplasma sp. | reverse complement strand
ATATTAAAAAACTATTTACAAATAAAAAAATATGTGTTAATATGTAGTCATAAATAGAAACAAATGCTTTGGAAATTTGTTTAATTATAGGAGGTCATTATGAACAATGGATTACAACAAAAAAGACTTTTATTTGAAGTTGCAAGAAAGAAAAGACAACTCAAGTTAGATCCAAGAGATGTAATTGTTAATGAAAATCCTAACCCTGGTTATAGATGTAAAAATGGTCGTGAAGAATTTGCATTTCTTCGTAATAATGTTATTGTAAACACTGATGCAGTGTTGTTGAAAAATAACGAAAAGGTATCTTCTGAACTTTTGCAAGAAAGCATTCGACGTGTGATTGATGAGAATTCAAAAACAGAAGAAAGAACTTTATCAGCTTAATTTTGCTCCGCATTATGCGGAGTTTTTTCATGCAAAATCTTCACAAAAATTTGTTGCTTAATTCATTTTACTTTAAAAATTTTTTGTGATATACTAACAATAATTAAATTGGAAGAAAGAGGGTTTTATGAAAGATTTAGTTTATCCTGCAGTTGTTTATCAAGATGAAAATAATCAAGGTTACACAATTGCAATTCATGATTTGGGAATAGTTACTGATGGTGAAACAATTGTTGATGCCTACATAAAAGCAAAAGAATATCTTTGCGCAATGGTTGATTGTGCTATTAAGTTTGATTGCGATATTGAAGCTCCAAGCGACTTCATGGAAGTTTATAAAAAGAATAATACTGGAAAATTAAATATTATTGTTCTTTTAGTTGATGCTTTGGCTTAGAAGCGAGGAGTGAATGACAAAAGTTAACACACAACAATGGAGTCAATTGGATTTTTTGATTAACAATTTTTATGAAGTTGTTGAGTATAAACGTGGTCGTGGCATATATGGAGACCGTGTTATTTTGAAGCGTTCAAAGGAAAGTGCTGCTATTTTTGGTGAACCAAGCAGGCTGTATGAATTTTATTATATGGATGCAAACGCAGTTAAAGAACTTCCTAGAACAGTTTTCGAAAAAATCAAGATTATCACAAGGTTCGTTACTTCTCCTGAAGATATGAATGTTCTTTGTAATTTTGAGAAAAGCGATAATTTGGAACCTAGTGAATGGGCAATGGATACGGCAAGAGAGTTGCTGGAAAATCCTTCAATTAATTTTGCTGAACTTAATCAAAAATTAATTGGCAGATATAAGCTTCTTGGAGCAAACTTTTTATCAAAACTTAACAAGCATAGAGAAAAACAATATTTCTTGTGTTCAAGCGATGGATTTAGCTTTGTAACAAAGGAATATGCAGATGAACAAATGCAGTTGTTGTAATTATAAATTTCTAGTCTTATCGGTATATTTTGGACAAATTCAATCAAAGAAATTGAATTGGGTGTCTAAAATGAAGCAAATTTTTAGAAAAATTGCCATATCGACAAGATTAGTTTTTTTTCTTATAATAAAAGGATTTGTTTAACTTAAACTAAAAATGTGAGATAAAAAAACAATTGATTTTATATTTGAACCAATAAATCATATGATTGTAAAATTTTTAGATTTTTTGTTGGTAAAGTTTGCAAATATTCAATGATTTTGTTTGACAAATTTCTCGATATCGATTAGAATAAACTAGACTTAAATTTATAGGAGACAGAAATGAAAGTTTTAAGTAAATATTTTAAGGTTGCATTATGCTTTATGGCATTTGCATTGTGCAGTTTCATGTTTGCATTTACTCCAACATTATCTGCTGTTCAAGCTGCTGAATTGGCTATCGAAAGTTATAATGTTGCAATTAATGCACTCAAAATGCCAACAGAAAAAGTTGACTATGAAAAAGGAGATGTGTTCAGAATTCCGTTGTTAAGCAACACTCTTGATGCTAACTACAAAATTCGTGTTATTGACCCAGCTGGTTATTATCATGACTACAATGTAAATGGAACAAACACAGACTCTTTCTTTGGTGCTCTTTATGAAGCAACAAATGAAGACAAAGCTCTTATTGAAGGCAACAAGTATATCACTATTAACGCAGGAAATGATGGTGACTACAAAGTATTGTATATTTCAACAGTTGAAAATAAAACATACTTCTCAAACACTTACACTGTGTCTGTAACTAATGTTTCTCATGAGTTGGATTTCACAACTCCAGAAGTTAATGCCGAAAAAGAAATCGTTGGCTACACAAAGAATATTGTTCCATCAAAATTAGCTGAAAGCACTGATAAATTTTACCTCCCAGTTGCATATGCAAAAATCACAGGTAAAGACTTAACTATCAACTCTGAAGGCAAGGTGTCTAACGTTTCATCTCTTTCAGAAGATCCAACAAACAAAGTTTCAGTTAAGGTTACACTTGATGGAGATCCTCAAGAAATTGGTGAAGAAAAAACAATCTTTGGTAAAGATGAAAAAGGTTTATACATTATTCCACAATCTGAAGGTGTAGTAACAGTTGAGTATTCATACGATAAGAGTGCAAATCGTCCAACAAAAACATTCACTATTAATGTTGAAAAAGGATATGTGACAGGAGAATTAACTCTTGCTTCAACTCCAACAATGCCAACAATTGAATTAGGTAAAACAATCACATTGCCAAAGATCACAGTAAATGCTGGCGATGAAAAGAATGTTGATGTTAACGTTTCATCTATCGTGATTGAAAAAGAAAATAGTAACGGAACAATTAAATGCGTTTTGGAAAATAACAATTTTGAATTTGTTATGTCACCAGAATCTTTCACTAATGTTGATAACTATGAAGATATGGTTGGAAACTATCGTATAACTTACAATGTTAACTATTTGAATGGCGTTAAACCACTAACTGAAACATTTAAGGTTACAAATGTTACAGTTTCTGCTAAACCAACAATCAAATTGTCTTATAACTACAACACAACTGATACAGATTATGCTGAAAAGGTTGTTCTTGGGGCTGAAACTGAATTAAAAGCAGAATATGATTCAAATAATAGCTTTGTTCTTCCTGCAGTTTATGTTGAAGATGCTGTAACAACTGATTTCGAAGACTTTATCATTGTTCGTGCAATCAGAAAGGGTAGCACATATTACTATGTGGATAACTACAAATATGATGAAGATGCTGAAAACGGTATTACAACTGATATTGATGATAAATTCAAAAATGCCGCATTAGCAGCAGGCGAATATGGTGATCCAACAAAAGCAGTTGAGTTTAAATTTGATCAATCTGCAACAAACATTGAAGGAACTTATTATCTTGAATATAGAGTTATAACAAAACAAGTTAAAGAAAGAGAAAGTTATCTTTATATTGATGGAACAAGCACAAAATATTCATTTAAAGTTGTTGCTTCAACATCTTTAACAAAATATGAAGATCCAACAATCGAAATCACAAACTTAAAAGATAGTTCAGTTAAAAATACTGAAAGCGTTACTGTTAAGGTTAGTGCAACAGATAAAGTTGACACAAGACTTAAAAATGCTGTATTCACATACACAACACCAACAGATAAAACAGAATCTGGTTTAAAAGATTTTGAAGATTATCTTGCTTTCGTTTTAGATAACCTCAGCAAAACTGTTGGAACAACAAATAAAACTTGTCACCTTCTTGATGATGAAAGATTGTTAAATGGTTGGACAGGTTATGAATATGATAATGAAGGAAACATTGTTTACGACAATGAAGAACCAAAAACAAAAGAATATAACGGACTTTCATACTATTTTAATAAAATCACAAAAATTGAACAAAACGAAGAAACAAAGAACTATGATTTAGATTTAACTTCTTATCTTTCTGGAAATGTTAATGTTGTTGCTGCAACAATTAACGATGCTGGTAAGATCGGAACACAAGTTAAGACTTTAACAATTAAAGATGCCACAGACAAAATTGCTCCAACAATTACAGTTTATTCTGCTGGAAAGTGGGCTGTTACAGGTGAATCAACTAAACTTAATGATTCATTCGTTGTTGGTCAAGGAGAAACAGTTGAATTACCAACGGTATATGCTGTGGATCATGATGAAACTTTGAGTTTAAATGTTATGTACTATATTGAGTCTCCAGAAAATTCTTATGGTGCAATTAATTACCTTTCTCCAACAGGAAAAAGTTTCTATTACGACACTATTAAAGGTGCTCAAGCTCAAGTTATTAAGGGTGGAAACATTGTAACAAGTGAAACAGGAACTTACTATGTTGCATACACTGCAACTGACGTTGCTGGTAACACAACAATTATGTATTTCACATTTGAAGTTACTGACACTTCAAAACCAATCCTTTCAGTTGAACCAGTTGCTAATGATATTACAATATCAGGCAACACAGTTACGGGAGGAAAAGGAACAGTTGTTGATTTCGAAACAACATTGAAATCAGCAGATGGCAAAACAGATTACACGAGCTTTGACAACATTTCAATAACAATTGAAGATGATGGTAGAGGTCTTGATTATCAACCAAGTGGAAATAGCAGAACTTCTTATAAGTTCAATAGCTATGGAACTTATATTGTGACAATTAATGGTGAATATACAACAATAATCGATGGTCAAAGTAAAACAATTAAAGCAGACAGCAAAGTGATCAAAGTTGTTATTGAAAAACAAGATATTAAATGGTTGGGAGAATTTGATGTTCCAGCTTATGCATCACAAGGAGAAACTCTTTACTTGCCAGACGTTGCTGCAAGCAATGGTGCTGTTGTTAAAGTGACATATGTAGCTCCAGGTGATTCAAACAGTGAAGCAACAGAAGCAACAAAAGTTGTAAATAATGGTTTCACTTATTGGACATTCACAACTAACACAACTTCAAAAGGAACTTACACAGTAACTTATACTGCAACTACAGATGAAGATGTTTTAACAAAAACTATCAGCATTAAAGTTGGAGATAATGTTGCTCCAACACTCACATTCAACAAAGGTGATTTAGTTCAAGACTTCATTTATGATGGCGAAAACAAAATTGAATATGTTCTCGAAGTTAATAAAACTAAGAAGACATTCATTGTTAAAGTTATTAATAATGGAACAGAAGTTGTTAACCACGATATTGGTTTAGCAATTACAGATAAAGATGATTCTGGTTCACCAAAAACTATCTCATGGACTAATTTGTCATACGAACTTACTGGTGAAAATGTAACTACAGGTTCATCATCAACAACTGATGGAACAAAAACAACACAATACTTCATTAACGGAACAGGTAAATATTCATTAACATTAACAATGAAAGATAGTTATGATAATGAAAGAAAAGCAACAATTGATTTCAATGTTGTTACTAAGTCAACAGTTGAGGAAGATAATGATACTGTTATCGGTGCAGTTTTGATCGTTATTTCATTGATCTTACTTGCTGGTGTTATCGTTTTCTTTGCCTTCACAGGAAAGAAAGGTGGCAATGTCAGCGTTAAAACAAAAAAAGACAGAGCTGTAAAAGAAAAGAAAGAAGAAGTTGTTATTGAAGAAAACAAAGAAGATGATGTAAAATCTGGCGATGTTGAATAATTAATAAAAAATCTCACTTATAGTGAGATTTTTTTATACTATTATAATTATTTTAGTTTGCGTTTGAGTTTTACAATTTCTTCTCGTAGTTTTATTGCAGTTTCAAAATCGAGTTGATTTGCGGCTGTTGTCATTGATGCCTTCATATGCTCAATTTTATTAATAATATCTTGTTTTGTCATTTTTTCAGAATTATTATCCATTCTAATTTTAAGACTATCAACAATGTCTTTTTTTATAGTCATAGGTTTAACATTATTTTCTTGATTATATTGTTGCTGTTTTTTCCTTCGGTAATTTGTTTCATCAATAGCTTTTTTCATGCTATCTGTTATTCTGTCGGCGTACATAATAACTTTACTATTGCTGTTTCTTGCTGCACGTCCTATTGTTTGAATTAGGGATGTGGCAGATCTAAGGAAACCTTCTTTGTCAGCATCTAGAATTGCAACTAGTGTTACCTCAGGAAGGTCTAAGCCTTCTCTTAGTAAGTTGATTCCTATGAGAACATCAAATTCATCAGAACGTAATTCATTTATAATTTTCACTCGTTCTAAAGTGTCAATATCGCTATGAAGATATTTAACTCTAATTCCATTTTCATTGAAGTATTTCGTTAAATCTTCTGCCATTTTCTTAGTTAAAGTTGTAACTAAAATCTTCCCATGATTTTCAATATTTTTTTTGATTTCATCATGGAGATTATCAACTTGGCCATTGCTTGGTCTAACTTCAATTTCAGGATCGAGGAGATATGTTGGTCGAATAACTTGTTCAACAACTTGTCCTGAAAGCGATAATTCATATTCGTTTGGAGTTGCTGAAACATAAATGGTTTGACCAATTCTTGAATTAAATTCTTCAAAATTTAGTGGACGGTTATCATAAGCACTTGGTAGCCTAAAACCATAATCGACAAGACTGGTTTTTCTCGCACGATCGCCATTAAACATTCCACGGATTTGAGGAATTGTTATGTGGCTTTCATCAACAAATAATAAAAAACCATTTGGAAAGTAATCAAGAAGGGTGTAAGGAGGTTCACCAGGATCTCTTCCATCAAAATATCTTGAATAGTTTTCAATCCCTGAGCAATAGCCAATTTCTTGCATCATCTCCATATCATAGTTTGTACGTTCTCTGATCCGTTGAGCCTCAATATATTTATTTTCTTTTGTAAAAAAGTTCTCTTGTTTTATTGCATCTTCACGAATTTGATTTAGAGCTGAATGTAATTTTTCGCTGCCTACAGCATAGTGACTTGCTGGGAAGATTGGACAGTGTTTTAATTTATTTAACACTCTACCAGTAACAATATCAAATTCACTTATATTTTCAATTCTATCATCAAAAAATTCAACTCGTATTGCATGATCGCTGCTATCAGCAGGGAAAATATCAACAACATCGCCTCTTGCTCGGAATGTTGAACGCGTGAAATCAATTTCATTGCGAGTATATTGAATGCTAATTAACTTACTAATCAATTCGTCTCGAGTTAACTTGTCATCAACTCGTAAAGAAATGTGAAGATCATAATATTCTTTTGGCGCACCTAAACCGTATATGCATGAAACAGAGGCAACAACGATAGTGTCACTTCTTTCAAGTAAACTGCTGGTTGCACTATGGCGAAGCTTATCTATTTCATCATTTACGCTCATATCTTTTTCGATATAGGTGTCACTTGAAACTAAATATGCTTCAGGTTGATAATAATCATAATACGAAACAAAAAATTCCACTCTATTGTTTGGGAAAAATTCTCTAAACTCATTACATAATTGAGCAGCAAGAGTTTTGTTATGAGCAAGAACAAGAGTGGGGCGGTTTGTTTGTGCAATAATATTTGCCATTGTGAAAGTCTTACCGCTTCCTGTAACGCCTTTTAAGACTTGAGCGGATAAACCATCATTAATGCCTTCGACAAGAGATGTGATCGCTTGAGGCTGATCTCCTGTGGGTTTATATTTTGATACTAATTCAAATTTTCTAAATTCCATACGCTTAAATATACTTTTTAAATATTGCAAATAAAAGACTAATAACGCCGGTTATGACAGCTAAAATTAAGGTTCTTCCAACAATATACATTAAATTACGCTTGTTGTTGGTTAATTCTCTGTGGAAACCCTCGCCTTTTAGTTTTAGTGAAACGCAGAAGACAGGATTTCCCTTTTTGTCAGACTTGAAAAGCTCAATATAATTGTCGTAACTAAGATTGGTCATAATTTTTTCAAGCTCATCAGGAAACAAAACAAATTTATCAGCAACGTAGGATATGATTTCACGCGGTGAAATAAGACAAGACTTTTTGCCTTGGCATTTTTGATAAACATATTCCATTACATATTTTTCTTTGAATGTTAACATACTTTTCCTTAAAATGTGAGATAGAAGAATAACAGCAATGCTAACATAGAGCCAACAAATGAAGCGATCATAACAAAAATAAATTGATAAATATTTTGCTTGCTTTGTGGATCTGTTGTTTTTGTTATTTCCTGTTCCAAACAAATTCTGGCTTTTGGCATAAGAGAATAACAATATGTTTCTTCTTCTTTAAATTTGATGTTAATATATTCTTGTTTTTCCAAAAATTCAACGCTTTGTTTTATGCTTTCAATGTCAAACTGAGATTTTTGATTAATGTTAATTAAGATCTCGTTGGCAGTAACCACCTTATAGGCGTTTCCCTCGGTTAAACGATTGAGAGCTTTTAAAACAATTGTTGTTTTTTTATCTAACATGGTTAACTCCTATGATTATATCATCTAGAAGTATTTTTTGCAATTAATTTAGCAATTATTTGTTATTTGCAAAGTTTTTTATAAATGCTTAATTGTTCACTTATAAATTTAAATGCTGTGTCAAATGGCTCATCTGTTGTTAAATCAACGCCAATTTGTTTTAAAATTTCAACAGCTGGTTTGTTTGTTCCGTTCTTTAAGAAATCAATATATTTTTTGCTGAAATCTTTTTCATTAATGAGTTTATAAGCTAGTGTTATTGCTGTGATCATTCCTGTTGAGTATGAATATACGTAGTAAGCGTTAAAGAAGTGAGGAATTCGTTCCCATTCGTATTGTAAGCATTCTGGAAGATCGCAAGAATTTCCATAATATTTTTTATTCAATTCAAAATATTTATTATTTAGATCTGCGTAAGTTATTGGAATTTCCTTATCAACTTGATCGTGTGCATATAACTCAAATTCGCTAAAGAGAGTTTGACGGAAAATTGTGCTTCTAACGTCTTCAAGAAGAGTGCGGATATAGTAAGCTTTGTCTTTATCATTTGAAATTTGTTGCATATAAAGATTGAGCAAAATTTCATTTGTTGTGCTTGCAATTTCTGCAGCAAAAATTGAAATTTCAGCTTTTTCTCTTGGTTGAGCCATGTTAAAATATTCAGCATTTATGCAGTGACCCATTTCGTGAATTAAGGTTGAAACAGAGTTAAAATCATGATTATAATTCATTAAAATTAAAGTTTTTGCACCATAACAATTAGAACAATATGCTCCGGAATTTTTGTTTGCATTAGGAAGGTAATCAATCGATTTGTCACTAAGCTTGTTTTTAACTAAAGATGAATATTCTTGACCGATTGGTAATATTGCATTTAAAACTAATTCATGAGCTTTTTCAAGAGATATTTTTTGGTTGTTTTTTGTATCTTCAAATAAATCATAGTAGGCAAAACTTTCGTCTTTTGATAACTTTTTTTGAAAAGCAATGTAGTCTTGCAATAGGTCAATATTTTTATTGACATTTTTAATGTTATTTTTAAAAACAGAAACAGGCACATCTTCGCTCAACAAAACTTCTTCTAGAAGAGAATTATAATTTCTAAGTTTGTAGTTGAATTTATCTAGTTCAATGTCTTTTAAATAGAGTTCAGCAAATGTTTTGTTTAAGCGTTCAAATGCTTTCATTCGTGATTCAAAAGTTGTTTTTCTTAAATTTTTATCATTGGATCTGAGATAAACAGGGGCTGTGGCATTGTCCACTTTATGATGGTTACCATTGCTATCAACCGCATCATCAAAATACATTTCGCTGTCGGTTAAAATGCTATGAAGATTGGCATTATTTCCTAAAAATTTCCCCATTTTGGCAAGCAGAACAGTTGTTTTTTCATCGAGCTTATGAGGTTTTTGTTTGATAATGTTTTTAATTAGATTATCGTAATCATGAAATCGGCTATCGGTTAATAGTGAGTTTAAATATTCGTCAGAAAGTTCAAACATTTGAGGCATGAAAAATGCGTTAGCTTCATTCATTTTGGCATATAGGTTATCAAAGCGTTGTTCGAGAGCTAAAATCTTTGTGTCAGTTGAATCAACATTCAATGAGTGGCTGATAAAATGCGCTAACTTATAAATTTGAATATAATCATTTTCATAATTTGTGAGATAAGCTAGTAAAGCTTCTTTTTCATATAATTTCCCGCTATAAGATGGAGCAATTTTGATTAGTTTTTCCATCGCTCTAAAAGTATTTTCAATATCATTTTCATTCTTTATATATGAAGATAAGTCCCATTTAAATTCATCATTGATTTCTGATCTTAATTTCATAAATTTCCCCTTTTATAGTATATTATTAGTTTAAGTTTATAATAATTTTTGTCAAGTAAATTTTGAGAATGTGATTTATAAAATACAAATTACTATCTTTATAGGCATTAATCTTTTAAAAGCATTTTAAAAAATTTAATATCTATACTTGAAATTTGTCGTTTTTTTTGTTAAAATTATAGCTAATATAAATTTGGACAAAATTTAAAGGTGAGAGTTTATGCAAGAAAATATTGTAATTAAAGGTGCTAAAGAAAACAATCTTAAAAATGTAAATTTAACTATCCCTAAAAATAAGTTGATTGTATTTTCAGGAGTGAGTGGGTGTGGAAAATCTACGCTTGCTTTTGACACAATTTTTGCAGAAGGTCAACGAAGATATATGGAAAGTTTATCAAGCTATGCAAGGCAGTTTTTAGGTCAAATGAACAAGCCCGATGTTGAGAGCATTGACGGACTTAATCCAGCAATTTCAATTGATCAAAAATCAACAAACAACAATCCAAGATCAACTGTTGGAACAATAACTGAAATTTACGATTATTTACGTTTGCTTTTTGCTCGAATAGGAAAGCCTTATTGTCCTAAGTGTGGCAAGCAGATTGCTGTTCAAACCATTGATCAAATTGTTGATAAGGTGATGGAAGTTGAAGATGGCGCTAAAATGCTAATTATGGCTCCAATTGTGAGGGATCAAAAAGGAACACATGAAAAAATTCTTTCTGCATTAAGAAAAGATGGATATATTAGAGTAATGGTTGATGGAGAAGTTTATTCTCTTGATGATAATATTAATCTTGACAAAAACAAAAGGCATGATATTAATGTTGTTCTTGATAGAATCGTTAAAAAAGAAGGAATAATTTCACGTTTAACTGAATCAATTGATAAGTGTTTGCAAATGTCCGATGGTTTAGTTATTGTTAATTCTAAAGGAGAAAACAAACTTTATAGTGTTAAATATAGTTGTGTGGATTGCGGTATTTCAATTCCTGATATTGAGCCAACTTTATTTAGTTTTAATAATCATGCTGGAGCTTGTCCAAAATGTGGAGGGTTGGGATATGTTATTAAAATCGGAGAAAATTCAATTGTTAAAAATGATAGATTGTCAATAAATGAAGGTGCGCTGTCTGTTATGGGCTTTAATATTGATGCAACAGGGGTTACTAAGAAAGCTTTAAGTAAACTCGCAAATGAATTTGGTTTTACGTTAGATATGCCATATTATAAAATATCCAAAGAAGCAAGAAATGTTCTAATAAACGGTGAAGGTGGAAAGCCTGAAGAAACTGCACAAAATCTAAATCAATACTATACTCATAAAAACTTGCGTTTCATGGGTATAATTCCGGACTTATTAAGACGTTTTCAAGAAAGTCAGAGTGAATACGTTAAAGAAGAAATTTATAAACTTATGAGTGAAGATACTTGTCCTGAATGTTTAGGTCAAAGATTGAATCCAAGTGCTCTTTCAATTAAAATTGATGGTAAAAATATTGCAGAAGTGTCAGAGATGTCAATTAGCAAAATGTATTCTTTCATTAAAGATCTAAAACTTAACAAAACTGAATCATTAATTGCAGGAAGCATCCTAAAAGAAATAACTTCAAGATTGTCATTTTTGATTAATGTTGGATTAACTTATTTGAATTTATCAAGAAGGTCTGGGACATTGTCTGGTGGAGAAGCTCAAAGAATAAGACTAGCAACGCAAATTGGAAGTGGTTTAAGCGGAGTTTTGTATATTTTAGATGAACCAAGCATTGGATTGCATCAAAGAGATAATGATAGATTAATTGACACTTTAAAGAATCTTAGAGATTTGGGTAATACTTTAATTGTTGTGGAACACGATGAAGACACAATTCGAGAGGCGGATTATTTGGTTGATATTGGGCCTAAGGCTGGCGTAAATGGTGGAAATATTGTAGCACAGGGAAGTGTTCAAGATTTAATAAATAGTGAAGAATCTATTACTGGTAAATTTTTATCAGGAGAATTAAAAATTGAAGTTCCAACAAAAAGAAGAGAAGTTAAAACGGAATTTATTCGTCTTCTGGGTTGTAAAAAACACAACATTGAAAATATTGATGTTGCAATACCAAAGGGCGTTTTAACATGTGTCACAGGTGTTAGTGGAAGTGGAAAATCAACGCTTGTAAACGATATTTTTTATCAAGCGATTTTCAACAAAATAAACAGAAGAGATAAAGAAAAAAATCTTTATGAAATTTTGGGAATAGATGAAATTGATAAAGTTATCCAAATAGACCAAACACCAATTGGAAGAACACCTAGAAGCAATCCTGCAACCTATTCTGGAGTGTTTACTAAAATTCGTGAATTGTTTGCATCAACACTATCTGCAAAAGAAAAAGGTTTTGATTTGGGTAAATTTAGTTTTAATGTTGAAGGTGGAAGGTGTGAGGCTTGTTCAGGTGATGGTGTTAAACGATTAAAAATGTATTTTATGGCGGATGTTTTTGTGCCTTGTGAGGTGTGTGGTGGAAAGCGTTATTCTAGGGAAGTTTTGGATGTTAAATACAAAGGGAAATCAATCTATGATGTTTTAGAAATGACCATAGATGAAGCATATGAATTTTTCAATGCAATCCCACAAATTAAATCAAAACTTCAAACACTTGTAGATGTTGGTTTGGGTTATATAAAATTAGGGCAGAGTGCAACAACGCTTTCAGGTGGCGAAGCGCAAAGACTTAAATTGGCAACAGAATTAACTAGGAGAGATACTGGTAATACAGTTTATATTTTAGATGAACCAACAACAGGATTGCATTCATATGACGTAAAGAAACTAGTTGATATTTTACAGCGATTGGTTGGAAATGGAAATACAGTTGTTGTGATTGAGCATAACTTAGACATAATCAAAACAGCCGATTATATTATTGACATGGGACCTGAAGGAGGTGAAGGTGGCGGGAAAATTGTTGCAACCGGTTCTCCTGAAGAAATTTGTAAGGTTAAAGGAAGCTATACAGCAATGTATTTAAAAAAGATGTTAAAGAAGGTGTAAATGGAAAAAGATTTAAAAAGAGCATATAAATACCTTAGACTAACTGATTTGGCGACTCAAGAAGAAGTTGAAGCAAGGAAAAATGCGCTGATTAAAATAGCGAAAGCGAAGCGTTTTGAAGGTAAAGATTATGAAGATGAGATTGAAAAAATAAATGATGCTGCCAAAATTGTTTCTTCTAATTTAGGAAACGAACAACCTATTGAAACGAACTATAAATATGAATCAAGCAATGAATCGATTGTTTCTTTAACAATAGCATTAATTTTTGTATTATTAATTTGTTTGTATAGTTTTTATGTGCTTTTATAGTAAATTAATCCATGAGAAAGCGGTTATTTCTTTAAGTCCGATAATATTATAATTTAACAATCGAGAATAGGTTATAGCATCTTCTTGGTTTTCATTTAAAATAGAAGTATATAAATATTGTAAATAATCACTTACAGGTTGAAGATCTTTTCTTGAAATGGATATGCAAAGCGTATCCATTTTTTCTGTCCAATAATCATTTAGATTAATAATATCGTTTTGAAGATTTTCATTTGTTATATCAGTTGAATTCAATTGTTCAACAATGCTATTGCTTTTATCTTCAAGGGTTGCAAAAATTTTTGTTGTGTGAATTGTATCCCATAAGCATAATCCTAAGACTGCCAGCAATAATATGGTCATGGATATTCCAAGTTTCATAGCGAGATTTCCTTTTTTATGTTAGTAATAGTTTTGCATTCTTCGTTTCTTTTTTGGTAGTATACTTTACCGTTGTCATCTATTGATAAAATTATCAAATCTTTTACTGAAGTTATTTCTAAATAATCAAGAATTTTATTAAGTTTTTTGGAGTCTAATCCAGATTCTTTTATTTGACTTTCCATTATTTTACCATCACTGATAACGATAGACGGAATTTGAGCTTGGGGATTGTTTGCACCCACATCTTGCGCTGTTGCTGGAGCATTTTCACTTTTGGGTATAACACTAATTTTACCATTTGTTTCGATTATTGCGTATAGAATTTGATCGAAGCTGTAATATCCATTTTGTCTTAGCATTTCGGTTATATCATCAATATTTATGTTTAGATCTTTGAATGCTTGGTAAACAAGACCATTAGGGTTGATTATAACTACAGGTCGTCCGCTTATTATGCGCCTAATTTTAATGTTTTTTCTTGTTAAAAGTGTTATGCAATAATGCACTAAAACTAAAATAGCAAGTGGTAAAATTCCGTGCAAAAGGGGAATGTTTGAATCACTCATAGGCAAGGTTGCTAGATCTGCTATTATTAAAGTTATAACGACTTCATATGGTTGCATTTCGCCTATTTGACGTTTCCCCATTAATCTCAAAAACACCAAAACAGTAATATAAATAATTAATACCCTAACAAATACAGTTAACATATTTTAGTTTTATGCAAGTAAAGTGTTTATATTCAAATTAAGAAAAATATTTTATTATAACTTTTTCATATAAAAAGAGTCCTTTAGGACTCTGATAAAATTAATGTTTGAGTTTTGATTTCTTTTTT
>JAZLCR010000006.1:0-3707 GCA_045614345.1 Candidatus Onthoplasma sp. | reverse complement strand
ATTATAAAATAATTTTTAATTTAAAAAAATGTTTGTAAAAAATATTTTTAATAGTATATAATTATTGCAAATGAAAATGTTATTCGGTTATATAAAAAAAAATAAATTGCTCATGTTCTTTGGGCCTCTTTTTAAATTGCTGGAATCTATTGCTCAATTGCTGAGTCCCATCTTGGTTGCAAGATTAATAGATGAGGGAATTGCATCTGCAAGTTCAGGAGTGATAATAAAGTATGCTTTGATGCTTGTTATTGTAACAGTAATGGGTTTGGTTTTTAGTATTGCTGGTCAAAAGTGTGCATCGTTAATAAGCACAAAAATTTCTGCGGCGATGAGGTTTGATTTGTTCAAAAAAATATCATCATTGTCTCACGCTGAACTTGACAAGTTTGGAACAGCATCTTTAGTTAATCGTTTAACTAACGATACAAACCAAATAGAAAATGCAATTGGTATTTTTGTTAGAGCATTCATAAGAGCTCCTTTATTGTTAATTGGTGCATTTGTTTTAAGTTTAGTTATAAATATTAAGATGTCGTTGATATTCTTGGTTCTTATTCCCATTGTTGTTGTTCTGTTGGTGGTCTACACAAAGAAAACAAATCCTTACTTTTTGCAAATAAGAACAAAACTCGATAGAATAAGTAAAGTTACTAAAGAAAATTTGTCGGGCGTTAGAGTGATACGTGCGTTTAACAAGCAAGAAGATGAGCAAAAAAGATTTGAGTCGGTTAGTGCGGATTACACAAAAACAACTTTAAAAGTATCTAAAATTTCATCGTTGATAGATCCAGTTGTTTTCTTAATTGTTGATCTTGGAACAATAGCATTGTTGGCGGTTGGTGGTTGGCAAATTAACATTGGAGGAATGACTCAGGGGGACATTATTGCTTTAATAGATTATATTACAATATTAACACTATCATTGCTGATGATTTCTCGTATTATAACGATTGTGATAAGAGCTGTGGCAAGTTTGAGAAGAATAGATTCGGTGCTAAAAACTGACCCATCTGTAAAAGAACCCGAGAATGCTAAATTTTGGAATAAGTTGGAATATGATGCGTTGTTAGAATTTAAAGATGTTTGTTTTAACTATTCATTAAATATAAATGAAAAATCGTTTATCAAAAATCTTTCTTTTAAACTTTATCCTGGGCAAACCTTAGGCATTATTGGAGGGACTGGAAGTGGCAAAACAACCATTGCAAATCTTATGACCAGATTTTATGATGTAACACAGGGAGAAGTGTTGTATAAAGGTAAAAATGTTAAAGATTTTTCTCTTGAACAATTGCGCCACGAAATTAGTGTTGTGCAACAACGTAGCACGCTTTTTGGTGGAAGTTTAAGAGAAAATATGCAACTTAGAAAAAATGATGCAACGGATGAAGAGATTATTGAGGCGTTAAAAATTAGTCAGGCATGGCCATTTGTTAGCGAGTGGAAAAATGGATTAAAATATCAGATTATGGCTGGTGGAAAAAATGTTAGCGGTGGACAAATGCAACGACTAACAATTGCAAGAGCGTTAATTGACAATCCGGAACTGCTTATATTAGATGACAGTAGTAGTGCATTAGATTTCTTAACAGATTCAAAGTTAAGAAAGGCAATTAAAAATCTTAACACAACAACAGTTTATATTTCACAACGTGCAACATCAATTAAAGGAGCGGATTTGATAATTGTTTTGGACAATGGTGATGTCGTTGGTATGGGTAAACATAATGATCTTATGAAAAATTGTGAAATTTATCGTGAAATTTACGAATCGCAGAGCAAGTAAATTACACCAATTTATCGTGAAATTTACTTAATATACGCTAATTAAAAAAGGATTGTAATGAAAAAGGACAAAGGGTTTAAAAAGATAATATCCAAATTAATGACCTATGTTAAGCCACACAAAATGGCTTTTGTTTGGTCAGTTGTTTTTGATTTGCTTGCAATTGTTTTTAATACTTTAATTCCAATATTTAGTGGTCTCGCAATAGACTTGTTTCTTGGTATTGGATTGGTTAAATTTAATCTTTTGTATGAGTATTTAATTGTTATTGCGATTTTAACTGCTGGAAGTTCGTTGTTTGGATGGCTGGGTAGCTACTATATGAATGTTTTAACTTACAAAACAGCGATGTCTATGCGCAATTCAATTTATTCAAAATTAAATTCAGTTCCAATTAAATATGTGGACAATAATTCACATGGGGACATAATGAACACAATGATCAACGACGTTGAAAATGTTACCGATGGATTCTTGCAGGGGTTTAAATCCATAGTATGTGGAATTTTTCAAATTGTATCCATCATGATTATAATGCTAGTTCTTAAATGGGATTTGGCATTGATTGTGATTTTGTTGGCACCATTATCGCTATTTTGGGCAATAAAAATAACAAAGAGAAGTAAAGCGCTGTATAAGCAAAGAGTTGATATGCAGGGAAGTGTTAGTGGCTACACCGAAGAAATGATAAGCAACATGAAAATAATTAAAGCATTTAACAATGAGAAAGATGTTAATTTGAAACTTGAAAAAATGAACAAAGATCTTTATTTGGCAAGTGAAAAGTCAACATTTTATGCAACGTTGGCAGTTCCGGTGTCAAGATTTGTTAACGGATTGATTTATGTTGTTATAGGTTTGTTGGGGACTTTACTTGCAATTAAAGGTAAAATTAGGATTGGAAAGATATCGAGTTTTTTAAATTACACTGATAGTTTCACTCAACCATTTAATGAAATAACAGACATATTTGCGGATTTAAATGTTGCAATTGCAAGTGCCAATCGAGTGTTTGATTTGTTGGATCAACAAAATGAAATAGATGATAGCGAATTGATCAATATGAAAAAGTGCAACGGCGAAGTGTCGTTAAAAAATGTGACATTTAGCTACGATCCGGCATTTAAACTTATTGAAAATTTAAATCTTGAAGTAAAACAAGGGCAAAGGGTTGCCATTGTTGGTCCAACTGGATGTGGGAAAAGCACAATTATAAATCTGCTCATGAGATTCTACGATGTTAATGGCGGAAGTATTAAAGTGAGCGGTCGAGATATTAGAAAGGTGAAAAGAAAATCGTTTAGGCAATTTTACGGAATGGTTTTGCAAGAAAGTTGGCTTTATAATGCAACTATAAAAGATAATGTTGCATATGGAAAGCCTAACGCAAGCATGGATGAAATTATAGAAGCGTGCAAGCTTGCAAATGCTCATGCGTTTATTGAGAAAATGCCGGATGGTTATAATACGATAATTACTGAAAGGGCTGATAATATTAGTGCTGGTCAAAAACAATTGTTGTGTATTGCAAGAATTATGTTGTTGAAACCTCCAATGATGATATTGGATGAGGCGACAAGCAATATTGATACGAGAACGGAGATGAAAATACAGCAAGCCCTTAATATTATGATGGAAGGAAGAACCTGCTTTATTGTTGCTCACAGATTATCAACCATTGAAAACGCAGATGTTATTTTGGTTATGAATAGAGGAAACATTGTTGAGCAAGGAACACATAAAGAACTTCTTGCAAAACAAGGATTTTATTATGAACTTTTCAATTCGCAATTTGGAACTTAAAAAAAGACCGAAATGGTCTTTTTTTATTTTTTAATTAATTACAATTAAAATGTTTATTTTTAACCAAATTAAAAATTTATAAAAATAACAAAAAACACAATAAAAATTTAATAAA
>JAZLCR010000005.1:0-1821 GCA_045614345.1 Candidatus Onthoplasma sp. | reverse complement strand
TGGTAGTCCCAAGGGGAATCGAACCCCTGATACCACCGTGAAAGGGTGGTGTCTTAACCGCTTGACCATGGGACCATATGTTTGGTGGCGATGGGTAGAATCGAACTACCGATCTATCGGGTATGAACCGATTGCTTTAACCGCTGAGCCACATCGCCATATAGACAAATAAAGAATAACAAATAATTTTGCATATGTCAAGATATTTTTTAAAATTTTTTCAAAATATTTACAAATCTGATATATGAAGGTTTTATAAATGTAAAATAATTTAAAAGTAGCAAATCACTTTCTAGCTCATGAAAAGAAAAAGAACGCAATTTGCGTTCTTTATTTTTTTGAAATTAACCACGGATGCCAAGTTTAGCTTTAAGGGCACGTGCTTTTTCAATGTCTTGTTCAGTTAAGTAGTCTAATAATTTCTTTCTTGTTGAAACCATTTTGTTAAGACCACGAGTTGAGTGTTTGTCTTGCTTGTTGTTTTTCAAGTGAGCTGTTAAGTTCTTGATTCTTTCAGTGAGCAATGCAACTTGAACTTCAACTGAACCAGTGTCGTTTTCATTCTTACCGAATTCTTTAACGATTGCTTTCTTGTCAATTGTCATAATTTTCTCCTTTTAAAATTCTTATTGAATTTGATTCGCCATTAACCAAGGTTGACGTTGGAGTGTCGTTCAACTCTTGTTAAGGTACGATTGCATTTTACAACATTGGCTTTGTTTTGTCAATATAAATTAATAAATTTTTTATTTTTCATATGCGTATCAAATTTAACTTATTCAAGTTGTTTTTTTCATTAAAGGTGTATACATAAATTCTTATTTTAGTCACACAATAAATTTTATAGGAGAATTTAATGAAAAAGTTGCTTTGGATTAGTTTAAGCATTTGTTTTGCTATGGTAATGACTGCTTTTTTGTTGCCAAGCATAAAAAAGGTCAATTCTTTGCCTGCTGAAATGGTGGTGACTTATTCTGACATTCAACAAGTAAATGAAACAGACGAATATTCTTCATTTATAAATTTAGAATTACCAGAAAACATAAATGTTGCAACAAATGGAGAGATGACTGAAACATTTGTAAAAGTTAAACTTTTTAATTTGTTTACTATAAAAAAAGTTCCGGTCAGGCTTTTAACAGACACGGATGTTTATGTCGGTGGTGAAACTGTTGGTTTTAATTTATACAGTGATGGCGTTATTTGTGTTGGAAGTAATGCGGTTGCAACTTTTAATGGAACAAAAGAACCAATTAAAGAAAGTGGGCTTCAAACAGGTGATGCCATTATTAAAATTGAAGACATTGAAATAGATAATATTGAAGATATTGATAGAATTATAAATCTTCCAACTTTTGCTGGTAAAGAATTAACATTAACAATCAAAAGAAATGATGTTGAGCAAACTGTTAAGATAACACCAGTTTTTGATGTCTTAACTCAAAAATACAAACTTGGATTATGGGTTAGAAATAATGCAAGTGGTGTTGGAACGTTAACTTACATCAAACAAAGCGATTTTAGGTTTGGTGCAGTTGGTCATCCAATTGTGGATAGTTCACTTGGAGAAAACTTTGAGGTAGAAAGCGGAAACATCTATAAATGTCGCCTGCTTGGGATTAAAAAAGGGAAAAAAAACAATCCGGGAGAAATTAAGTCTTCAATAAATCTTAGCGATGATTCAATAGGGCTTGCTGACACAAATTGTAAATATGGCGTTTATGGGAACATTTTAAATAAAACAATGATTGATGCAGATAGAACAGCAACGCTTGGCGGAAGATTGAGCGTTCATTTGGGAGATGCAAAAATTTATTGTAA
>JAZLCR010000004.1:0-7481 GCA_045614345.1 Candidatus Onthoplasma sp. | reverse complement strand
TTTTGTTATTGAAACCAAATTTCGAACAAGATTTAAACCCTCACTTTCAACACCCATTATTGATGAAATATCATCAACAACAACCACAACATTTTCACCCTCTTCTAAGATCCTTTTTGCCCGCTCAACTGCAAGTGAAACAATGCGTTTCGAAAACTCAATTTCATCCGTTATGTTTGCAACAAATTTCTCAACACCATCCATGTTTGTTAAATAGATTTTGTTCTTGTCTGCCAATGAAATATTAACATATAATTTATTCTCAATTTTGCATGAATTCAAAAGATCAATTATTGCCATTGTGTTTGAATTGTTGTTCGAACCATAAAAATAAGAATTTTCCCCCACCATCAAATTAAGTTGATTATATTCAAAATTTTCAAACTCCAATTTTCTTGTTTGCAAATTATGATTAACATTTTCAAAGCGTTCTCTTTTTTCTGGCATTTGCAAAATTGGACAACCATTTATGCTAAATATTTTTTTCACAACTTTAACATTTTCATCCGAACAAACTTCAGCAACAACTCTATCTGCAGATCTAATTGTTAAATCAGCCAACACGTCTGAAGGAATAAAAAAGCTAACATTTTTTAAATCTTTTTCAACAATCAACAACGCAGAATTGTTATCCATCAGCTCAACCCAACCAACAACAGTTTGAACATCAACACTTTCATATTGAATTTTTGATTGATTAAGAGTTTGTTGCAAAGATTCAATTGCTGAACTTGAAGAATTAAAATTCAAAACATTTGCAAAATTATAACCAAAAACTTTCGGAGGCCTTCCCTGCTTTGTTTTTGCAACATCAGGTTTTTTCTCCCCCGAAATGATTTCTATTATTCCTTTAATTAATTCTTCTTTCTTTTTACTTGTTGGAGACGCAACACCAGTTTTTCTCGCCAAATCTCTTAACGCAAAAATATTCAATTCATTTAAATTTTTTTCTAACATTTTTCAACCTTTTACACCTCTAAATTATCACAAATTCGACATTTTGTAAAGAGTTTTGTAAAAAATGTTACACTTTTGAAAAAAATGTTTCTAAACATCAAAATCAATAAAACCCTTTTCCACACTCAACAATGATTGATTGCATTGAGCGACTTAGACTTTAATGAGCACTCTTCTTAACGTGCTCAGAAAATTCGTTAAGCGAAATGCAACTACCCGGTTATCCCTAAACTAACCATAACCGCAACATCAACCTTATGCATAGTCAAATCATCAATTGATGAAATTTTTTCCTGAAGCCTACGTTTATCAAGAGTTCTAATTTGTTCCAAGAGAACAACACTATCTTTAACAAGATTAAATTGTTCTTTTTTGAGTTCGATATGTGTTGGCAACTTTGCCTTATCCAACTGACTGGTTATTGCCGCAATGATAACCGTTGGACTAAATTTATTTCCAACGTTGTTTTGAATAACCAACACCGGGCGAACACCACCCTGTTCACTTCCAACAACAGGGCTAAGATCAGCATAATAGATGTCACCTCGGTTTATTTGCATTATTTTCCTTTTAAATATTGAATCGTTAAATACATATCATCAACTGAATCGAAATCTAAAAGCAGCTCATTAACAACTGCCAGATATTCATTGTCATTATATGCAGAAACATCAAATCTTGGCATTTGTGGCTTATCCACAGAATTAAAAGATGCGAGATATTTTTCATACTCTCCTATCTCTTCACGCATAATATTCTCCCCAAAATTAAAATTTAAACCTTAGACAACTGTTTCTTCAATTTTTCATAAAAATCTTCTTGCATTTTCTTAAATTCAACAACCATAAGGTTTAATTCTTCATTTTTAGTTTTCAAATCCTTTTCTGCTTTAATTGTATCAACAATTCCCATTACTGTTCCATTGATCATCATTTCAACAATATGTCGTGGGGTTTTATCCATCCACAACATCATATAAAGCATTGCTGTTTGCTTAATCTTTTTAAAAAACCCATTTCCCTTGATTTCAAAATCGTTGTTGACTGCAAAAATATCGCATTTGTTTGCAAATTTTTCATACATTTCAAATTGCTTGGAAAACAATCTTTTTAGATTTTCATTTTCAATCTTTTTTAAAATTTTATCAATTGCAAGCATTCCAACATTAGCATCTTGATAAATCCTGTTTGCAAGCATAATTTCTTTCTTGTCCATTTCTTCCTCCATATCTAGTTTTAGCAATAGATTTGTTATTATGCAAAGAAAAAAGAGATTTGATCCGACAATCAAACCTCCTTAAATTTAAACAAAACTAAATCCAAATGAGAGCATAACCCAAAGTCAAGCTTGGAACAACCAACATTGTTATAACAAACAAATTAATCTTCCAATTTTTGTTTTGCTTTAAAAGCATAACAAATCCCAATCCCGCATTAACACACAATCCTGCAACCAAAGCCCCAAACGACAACCCGTTAAGCAAGAACAATTCTGTTAAAACAACACTTGAAACACAATTTGGAATTAAACCTATCAACACAGATATAATAGGCTGAATATACTTTCCTGTTTGCAATAATGAAATCAATCTTTCTTCGCCAACCCAAATATGAGTTATCATTCCAAACAAAACATTTATAATTAATATGAAAGCACTTATCTTTAAGCAATGTAACAACGGATGCAACCAATCAAATGATTTAGTTTCAACATTATGTTTACAACATCCTCCATGAACAACCTCTTGATCTTCTTCATGATTATCATGTTTGTTGCTGTCATTATGATGTTTTTCTTCTTGATGCGCTTTAACTTCTTCGTTTTTAAAAATCAACTTAAACAAAACTATTGAAAGATAACCAATCAGTATTGCAAATAAAACTTTAACTCCAATCAACAACATCATCCAACCAATCGATTTTGGATTCGCAATCATCAAAGGAATCGCTTCATCACTTGTTGCAATATAAACAGCAATTAACGCACCAACAGACAAACTACCCTTGCTAAACAAATCAGTTGAAACAACAGAGAAACCACACTGTGGAACACACCCAACAACCGCCCCCGCAACAGGACTTGCTTTACCCTTTAACAACTTGCTATTTTGAAGCTTTCCCGCACTTTTAAATTCCACCAATTCAATTAAATAATAAACAACAAAAAGAAGCGGCAAAATTTTTGCCGTGTCGGTCAATGATTCTAAAATAACGTGCCAATAATCGTGCATTTTACCTTCTTGATTTTCAAAATTACTCAAAATTATATCATAAACAACCAAGAAAATCAATCCAAATTTTAGTGAATTTTTTAATATTTAATTAAATCATTTGCAATTTAACAAAATCGACAGCAAAAACAAGACAAGATGCAACAGGCAACATTACAAAGCAACGCAATTGGAATTGCAAGTCCAGTTTTTTTAACTTTTGTTGCAGAAAAATATATGCTACTTATATAAAAAATCGTGTCACTACTCCCCATGATAACGCTGGCGCATTTCCCAACATAACTATCAACCCCATATTGTGTGAAAATATCTCTCAAAAGGACATATCCGGCATTAGAACTAAATGGTCTAATCAACACCAATTCACACACCTCAGATGGAACTCCAACAACCTTAAAAATTGGAGCTAAAACACCACACAAAATTTCACTTAATCCACTATTTCTGAACAATTCAACAGCAACAAACATTGCTATCATATATGGCAACAATCCAGCCATTAAAGGCAATGCACCTTTTGCCCCTTTAACAAATCCTGAGTATACATCAACACCCTTAATGAGAGCAAAAAACATCACAAAAACAATAAGAATTGGAATGAGCAAATCAACCATTTTTACCCAGCCTTTTCTTTCGATAAAAGCTAGCAACAAGCAACACCCCTAAGATCGTTGGAACGAACGTTGCAATAATTGTTGGCCAAACTATACAACTTGGACTAACACTGCCCGCCATTGCCCGCATACCAACCACTGTTGTTGGCAAAAACTGTATCCCTGTTGAATTAATCACAACCAACATAATCATAGCTCTTGTTGCCTTATCCCCACCTCTATCCAACCCCTTCATTGCTTTGATTCCATATGGTGTTGCAGCACTTCCAATTCCTATTATATTAGACGCAATATTTAAACAAATATTTTTTTCTGTTTCCAAATCCGTTTGTCCAAAAACTTTTTTAATCGGCCGAGATAAAATTGATGATAATTTATGACTTAATTTACAATCATCTAAAACTTGCATTATACCCATCCAAACAGAATAAATACCAATGAATTCTACTGCCATTGTAACACCCATTTTTGCGGCGTTCATCATCGTTGAAATAATACTTGATGGCGCAGAAAAAGACGACATAACCAAACCTGAAACCATCATAACAATCCAAATTTTGTTCATAACTATTGATATTCTTTTTACAAAATATATATGCTGAATTATTAAAATTTAAAACGTTACGATTTTTTATTCTTTCGAAATAAAAAAAACGTGTTGACAACACGTTTTTATCATTATATATCTAAGAACTTATGTCCTTGACCAGCATACATAGTGCTCACAATTTTTTCACACTTACCTGGTATTGTTTCTTCAGCTTCAAATCCAAAATCTGTTTCGGCACCAATAGCATATGCTTGAAAAGTGAATGATATCGATGCGTTTTGATATTCATTTCCCATAGCTCCAGCCAATGAAAGTTGATCTTGAGCAATCACAGTTACATCTTCACCTTTAGGGAAAGTAACCATTGAAACCAAACAACGATATGCTCCACAATATTTTTGTTCACTTTCAACATAGACACGTCTAGCTTGAGGGTCATCATCTCTGGCACGGAAAACATAGTCAACCCAATCTGAGTTTCTTACACCTTGTTTGTAATTATGCTCTGGATTTATTGAATTAATATACTCAACATCCAAGTCAAACACTGCTGTTGTGTGACTATCATCAACAATGGTATTTTGACCATTTTCATCTTCTTTCATTGCATCAAATCTATAAACCAAAATTAAATAAATTGAAACACTTGATAAATTTTGCACAACCAATGGAGTATTTCCTAAAGACTGAGTTGGAACAATGTTTGTTTTGTTTGAAATCACAATTTCACTCTTTCCACTTTCACCAGAACCACCACTCAACGAAATCTTCAAATTTCCCATGATAATTCCACCTGACACCTTATTAGAACGCGCTGTGTAGAACGCAAAAACACCACCAAAACCAATTGTCAACAACAATGAAAGTGTTAAAATAATAATAGCAATTGTTTGCCCGGAAATTTTCTTCTTAACCATTTTTACCCCTGTTTAAATTGTCTGTTTTCACAAAATACAAACCATCTAACAAGTTTATTTTAATTTATTAAATTTTAAATGTCAACAAAATATCTTGATTATTAATTATTTTTCAAAAATTTGTCGATAAAATTATTTTTATAATTATATTTGCCTTTTTACTTAAATTAAATTATGATGAAAAACATGCAAATTACATTATCAAATATTCCTGTAGATTTTTTGGAAGTTAAAACAAAAAATTTTTTATTTTTATTAGGCCTAAACGAAAAGTATATTTCCTTTAATTATTTAACCTGGGCTTTAATTTTTTTAATTAAGAAAAATTCTTCAGATCGCACAACATATCGACAAGCAATTTTATGGTTGGTTAAAAAATATAATGTTTCATATCAAACAATAATTCAAGGCTTACACAAAATTACTTCAATGTGTGACAACTCTCAAATATCTAGTTTAGAAAACAACCAATTAATTAAACTAAAAACATTAAATAAAATTCGCATAATCAAAAATCTTGCGGAAAATTTTTTATGCGAAAATTTGTTATAGAAACAAAAAAGCGCACACGCGCTTTAAACCATTTGATTGGTTATATAATTTTTAACCATAAAAATAAAGTCTCTACAAGTTGGTCTTTCTCCTTCTGGATAATAAGAATGAAACTTTACCATCAAATCCATATTCCAACATGATTCAATTAAACTTCTTATATTTCTTTCCACAGTAAAACTCTCTTTACCATACTTCTTTGCTATAATTGGATATATTTGTCTGGAAAACGAAACCACATGCATTTTTCTATTAATCAACAAATCCATCATCTCCACCATCATATAGAAACCAATGTATTTCCTGTTAAAACCCAAATTATCCAACTGTTTAACAAAATAAATATTTTCTGCTAAAACTTTACTATATTTTCTTTCTGTGTTACTCATATTTTACTTTCTCCAACTTTGTTTTAACATATTTTTGAACAAAAGTCAAATATTTTGTACAAAACAACGTTATTTTTGTACAAAAATATTTAAAATGTTACAAAATACCTCAAAATTCGATTTAAACAAAAAAAAGATTTGCACATAATGGCAAATCATTTTTTGTGTTACTCAATTCCTTTCATTGTTAAAGAAATTCTCTTTTTAGCTAAATCTACTGAAAGAATTTTAACTTTTACCTTTTCTCCAACTTTTAAAACATCACTTGGGTGAGAAATGAATGCATTTGAAATTTGCGAAATATGAACAAGTCCGTCTTGATGAACGCCAATATCAACAAACGCCCCGAAATCGATAACATTTCTAACAACACCATCAAGCACCATATCAGGTTTCAAGTCCTCCATTGACAAAATGTCGCTTCTCAATTCTGGAAGTGGCATATCTTCACGAATATCTCTACCTGGTTTTAAAAGTTCTTTAACAATATCTTGAAGGGTTGGAACGCCCACACCAATTTCTTCCGCCACCTTATTTTCACCTTTTTGATCAATTAGGCTTGGCAACATGTCAAGTTGATTGTTTTTAATATGTTCATGAGTTAATCCAAACAAATTCAACAATTTATTAACAGCATCATAGCTTTCAGGGTGAACAGCCGTGTTATCAAGAATGTTATTACCGTCAGTAATTCTTAAGAAACCTGCACATTGCTCATATGCTTTTGGCCCCATTTTTTTAACCTTCATTAGTTCGCTTCTATCTGAAATATGCTTAACTTGACTTCTATAATCAACAATGTTTTCAGCAAGGCTGTTTGAAATTCCTGAAACATATGCAAGAAGACTAACAGAAGCTGTGTTAAGATCAACACCAACACTGTTAACACAGTCCTCAACAGTGTTTGTTAAAACTTCAGTTAAGCGGTTTTGTGGCATATCGTGTTGATATTGTCCAACACCAATTGATTTAACGTCAATTTTAATAAGCTCAGCAAGCGGGTCTTGCAATCTTCTTGCAATAGATACCGCACTACGCAAATTTACATCATAATCAGGGAATTCTTTTGCCGCAAGTTTTGATGCAGAATAAACAGATGCCCCCGCTTCGTTTACCATTGCATAACTTACTTTTTTAGGAAGTGTTTTAATCATGTCAGCAACCAAAATTTCACTTTCTTTACTTGCTGTTCCGTTACCAATAGCAATGATGTCAACATTGTTTTTAATAATCATATCAGTAAGTTTTTTCTTTGCTTCTTCCACTCTGTTT
>JAZLCR010000003.1:0-40820 GCA_045614345.1 Candidatus Onthoplasma sp. | reverse complement strand
AAAAACAAGTGAAAAACTAAAATTATTTATTAAATAGTTGCAGATGATAAAATTTTAATATATAATGAGAATATGAAAAAGAAAACCTTATATGTTTTTAGTGCCATTTTAACAATTTTAAGTTTGGTTGCATTTGTTCTTTCTGCAATCGTAACCGAACACAATCATAACAATTGGTGGACAATTTTAACATCTTTAATTCTGTTTATTATTTTGTTTGTGATAACTTGCGTTATCTACTTTCCAAATGCCGAGTTTATTTGCACAAAATGTAATAAGCAATTTAAGCCATCTATTTGCGCAAGTGTTATGGGACCACACACAATAACAAGAAGATATCTTCGTTGCCCTCACTGCAAGAAAAAGTCTTGGGCTAAAGAAACTTGGAATTTCGAAAAATAAATCATTTTATTTTTTAACTAAAAATCGCTTTTAATCAGGCAGTGTTTTACTAATTACTTCTCCAACTAATAATTCATAAATAAAAAGCACACAGTACTGTGTGCTTTTTTCTTGGTGCTCCCTGCGAGAATCGAACTCACAACTAGCCCTTAGGAGGGGCTTGTTATATCCATTTAACTAAGGGAACTTAAGATTGCTTTAAGCAATCTTAAATTGTTTTTTCAATGTAATAATGTTTTTATCTTTTATGAAATGTCACTACCATCAACAATGATATCTTTTTCTGGAGATAAAAGTGAAACATTTCCAATTTCATCTTCAGCACAAATTATCATTCCTTCACTCAAGTAACCTTTCATTTCTCTTGGTGGAAGATTTGTTACAACCACAACCTTCTTTCCTTTCATTTGTTCAGGAGTGTAAAACTTACCAATACCAGATAAAATTGAAAGAGTTTTGCTTCCAACTCTAACTGTTGAATGAAGAAGTTTAGATTTTGGGACAGCTTCACATTCTAATACGAGCCCGACCTTCATTTGAACTTTAGCAAAGTCGTCAATTGTGATTGGTTCCATTTCTTTAAATTCAATTACTGGAGCATTTTCTGCTTTTTGTTTTGCTTGAATATCTTCAATTATAGGTTTAATATCTTCAAATTTAATTCTATTAAATAAAATTTGTGGATTGTTTGTAACATTAAACTCACCAGTTGCACCAAAATTATCAATATCTTCATAATTTCTAAGTTGAACACCTAATTCATTAAATATTTTATTTGCAGTTTCTGGTAAGAATGGTGCAAGAAGATTTGCTCCAACATTAATTGCCTCCAAAAGATTGAATAAAACAGTTGAAAGACGTTCACGCTTGCTTTCATCTTTGTTTAAATTCCATGGTTCTGTTTCATCAATATATTTGTTGGCACGTCTAAACACAGACCACAATTCTTCAAGGGCTTCAATAGCCTTATATTCTGAAATATGCCTGAAAACCTTGTCTCTAGCGTTTGTCGCAACCGCTTTTAATTCATCATCAATCGGATCTGCAACATTATAGTTTTTAACTTTTCCATTAAAATATTGATTACTCATTCCCAGTGTACGTTTAAGAAGATTACCCAACACATTGGATAAGTCAGCATTATTTCTATCACATAATAATTCCCAAGTTATTGTTCCATCTGTTGTTTGAGATAATTCTTTTAAAACATAATATCTTACAGAGTCAACACCAAAAATCGAAGCCAAATCATCAAAATATAAAACATTGCCTTTTGATTTGCTCATTTTCTCGCCACCTTGAAGAAGCCATGGGTGACCTAAAACTTGTTTGGGCAATTCTTCCCCTAAAGCCATCAAGAAAATTGGCCAATAAATTGTGTGGAAACGAACAATATCTTTACCCACAACGTGAACATCTGCTGGCCATAATTTCTTATATTGTTCGCTTGGATTATCTATGTCATATCCTATGCCTGAAATATAGTTATTGAGTGCATCAAGCCAAACGTATACAACATGTTTATCATCAAAGTCAACTGGGATTCCCCATTTGAAAGATGTTCTGCTAACACATAAATCTTGAAGCTTTGTTTTTATGCTTCCATTTTCGATTGAAGCAAGCAATTCCTCATCTGTTTTTCCAATAAATTCATCAGCAAGCAAAAAGTTATTAAGCATTTCGTTCTTGCGACTCACGGGAGTCATAAATTCAGGATGCGTTAAAATATGCTTTAATAATCTGTTCGCATAATTACTCATTTTGAAGAAATAAGCTTCTTCTTGGCTAGGTTTAACTTCTCGACCACAATCCGGGCACTTTCCATCAACCAACTGACTTTCTGTCCAGAAACTTTCACAAGGCGTGCAATACATTCCTTCGTAATGTCCTTTGTAGATATCGCCTTGATCGTAGAATTTTTTAAAGATTTTTTGAACACATTTTTCATGGTCGTCATCTGTTGTTCTGATAAATTTATCATACGAAATGTTCATAAAATCCCAAAGAGATTTAATATTTCCAGCAACATCATCAACAAAAGCTTTTGGTGTTAATCCTTTTTCTTCTGCTTTTAATTCTATTTTTTGACCATGTTCATCTGTTCCTGTCATAAAGAAAACGTCATATCCTTGCATTCGCTTTGCTCTCGCTATTGCGTCGGAAAGAATAATCTCATAAACATTACCAATATGAGGCTTTCCTGAAGTATAAGCAATTGCAGTTGTAATATAAAATTTTTCTTTATTCATCTTTTTCTCCTTATAATTTTAAATCTAAATGTGCAACAAATAAGTTTCTTATTTGTTTTCAATTTTCTCAATCAAATAAGCCAAATAATGCTTACTATCAAACTCAAGTTTATATTTATCACACTTTACTTTTGGATAATGCTCTGGATTTGGATTTCTAAATTTCTTTTTCTTTAAAATCTTAAATCCTTTTTCATTTAAATACTGTTCAATATATCTGAAGTGAACAGCCGGATCTTCAAATATGTCAATTATCAAAAAATATTTTGCCTTTATATCCATAAGTTGATGAAACAAATCTGAAAAATGATTCCCAAAATTATGAGCTTCTCCTAAAAGCAAATGAGCCATACAAAGATCATATTTCTTTCTAAAACACGTTAAACACATATCAGTTTCAAATATTTCTAATCGATTTGATCCAATTGCATTTTCCAATGGATTCTTCTTTCTATTATCTCCAGGATAAACAATTGCATCAACTTGCGCTGTTGGAAAATATTTAAGCAATATACTTGCGCTTGTTTTTCCACTTCCAGCATCAATAATTTTCTTAAATTGTGCACAATTTAACTTTTTAATCATGTTTTTAACAATCTTATCATGAATTGATTTGCTTGTATCTACCAGTTTTTCCACAACATTCCCCCTTTTGTGTGTATAACTATAAACCTAAACCATTTTCCTTTGTGTGAGGATACATTTTATGCACCGCATAAAGATATGAAATCTTTTTATTATCATTGGTTGATCTGATTTCTTCAACCAAATTTGGAACAGTTTCTTGAACATCTCTTAACAATTGAAATTTTGTTGCATTTTGTGCCAATATTAACCTTAACGAATCTTCATCAACATCTCTATATAATCTAACAAATTTTGCAAGTTGTTTAATTTCAAACTGTTTTGCTAATGGCAAATGCTTTGGATTGATATATTCGTTATCTCCGTCATGGATAAAGAACAACTCCTCATCTACCATTTTAACGTCAACCATCTCTGCCTCTTCGTGTGCAACATTTACCCAATCAATTAATTCTATTGCCAAATCGTGAATTCTTTTAATATCCATAATAATTCGCCCAAATCCTTTACGGGCTTTTCTCCTTTTAAGTAATCTCCTTGTAAATTGTAATAGGCCCATCAAGATGTGCATCAATTTGCATATCCGCCCCAAAAACACCAAGTTTAACAGGAACATTCAACAAATCCAATTCCCTTGCCAAATCTTGATATAAATTATTTGCTGTTTCCTTATCTGCCGAAAGCGAGAAGTCTGGTCTTGCACCGCTCGTTTCCTTTGTGCATAAGGTGAAATTTGAAATTAACAAAACTTCAGCACCAGCAGCATGAAGATTTTTGTTCATTTTTCCATCTTCTTCAAAAATGCGTATTGTTGAAATTTTGTTTGCTGCTTTTTTAACTTGCTCATGATCATCACCTTTCATAACACCAACAAACACCATAAGTCCAACACCTATTTCACTAATTAATTTTTCATCAACACTTAATTTTGCCGATTTAACACGTTGTATTAGCAATCGCATGAATTAACCTCTTGCAACTTTATTAACTAAACTCATGTCAACTTTTCCAGCATAGTTCGCTTTAAAATGTTTCATAACGCTTGGAATTGATTTATCCGCCATTCCGGCAATGATATTTCTAATTTCATCTTCACTTAACATTTGTGGAAGATATTTTGTTAAAATTTCTTTTTGCTTTTCAATGTTTTCAGCTTCAGTCATGTTTCCTGCTTTAACATAGTTTTCTCTTTCTTCAGTGAGTTCTTTAATTGTTTTTTGCAAGATCTGAACAACATCAACGTCAGCCAATTCCTTTCCGTCTTTCTTTGCCTCAATGTTTGCAAGCAAAACTTTGTTCATAACAACACCATAAATTGCACGTGCCAAAGTGTTTTTGTCTTTCATTGCTTGCACATTATCTTTTTTTATATCATCAATTAACATATATTTAACTCCTTTTAAACTTTCTTGGAAGTCTTCTTGTTTTTCTGGATTTTTTTAAGTGATTCGGTTTTATGCATTTATACTTTTTCTTTTTAAGTTTCTGCTTTTTAATCTTTATTTTGGGCTTTTTATATTTAATCACCCTTACCTGTTTGGCAGGTTCTTTTTTCTCTTTAATAACTCTCTTCACTTTCTTTTGGGGTTTAACCACTTCAATTTCACCTAAGAAATCAAAAGCAATTTGTCCATCAATAATTTTGTCTTTTCCTTTTGTTGCCACCTTTTTGTTTTCCTTTTAATCTAGTTTTGTCTTTTTAAATAGTCTTCCTTTGTTAATATTCTTTGAACAAATATTGTTTGATAGTTTTCAACAATTCTAAAATGCTCAATCTCACCAACTTTCTTTAATCCAATTTTGTTTTGGAAGTTCGCACTCTGATTATTCTCAATAAAATTTCCAGCCAAAACTTGTGAGATATTTAACTTGTTGAAAGCGAATTTTAAGACCTCATTAACAGCTTCTCTCATTATTCCCTTTCCCCAATAATTTTCATTGAGAATAAACACAATTTCTTTTGCTCCGTCGTCAATTTTTAATCCATGATACAATTTTTCATTATATTCCATTAACTCAACCAAACCAACAACTTTATTTGTTTCTTTTAAAACAACTGCAAACGCATATTCTTTTTTTATAAAACGCTCCAAAACAACATCAACTAAGTCCTTATCTTTAACATAAACTAATCCAGACATTGAACATAGTCTTTTATTTGAAGTTAGTTCAAACAAATCACCCAAATCAGTTTGCTCAAAATTTCTTAAAATTAGATTTTTTGTTTCAAACATAATTAATCCTTAAAAACATCATCAAAATCACTATCAGGAACAGCTGTGAGAACCGCATCCTTTTGAACTTTAGACGTGTTTTTAGTGTATAAAATATCTTTACCAGGTTCGTAAAATTGAGTGAATTCGCTTTTCCATTTAATTGGAATGTTTCCACGCATACCATTACGGTGTTTTGCAATAACCAAAGTATAGTCGATTGCATCATCTCCATCATCTTCTTGAACACTCTCATCAGCTCTATCAGAAATGAACATAACAATATCAGCGTCTTGTTCGATTGATCCCGATTCTCTAAGGTCGCTAAGTTGTGGAGTTTTGTCACTTCGTTGTTCAACACCACGGTTCAATTGTGAAAGTAGCAAAATTGGACAACCCAACTCACGTGCGGCAAGTTTTATTGAACGAGTGAGATCTGCCACTTCTTGTTGACGGTTTCCATCTTTGCTTGCTTTTTCTGCTTTCATAAGTTGAAGATAGTCAATAATAACCATGTCAAGACCACTCTGAGCCTTAAGTCTACGACACTTTGAAAGAATTTCAGCAGGTGTGATTGTTGTTGTGTCGTCAATATAAATATTTGTACCTTCCAAAATTTTCTTTGTTTCAAAAAGTGTTGCCCATGCGTTTTGATCTTTTGTTCCACCTTTAACCATATCCATTGGAACACGACCAGTTGCACAAATAAATCTTTGCGCAACTTGAAGTGCGCTCATCTCTAAGTCAAACATTGCAACAGATTTCCCGTATTTAACAGCAGAATTGATTGCAAAGTTAACAGCAAGTGTTGTTTTACCAATACCCGGACGTGCCGCTATAATGATAAGTTCACCCGGTTTAAATCCGTTTGTGATTTTATCTAATGTTGGGAAACCTGTTTTAACTCCCGCATTAGCATTAGGGTCAATTGCAAGTTTTTCCATCATGTCAATTGCTTCGGTAACACCATATTTAATATGTTCAAGTGAACTTCTTGATTTTGTTTGAGAGATGTCAAAAATCAATTTTTCAGCACGAGCCAAAACATTCCCAGCATCAACAGAATCAAACGCATCATTAATTGTTGCTTGGCTTGCATCAATAATTTGACGAAGAATACTATCATTCTTAATAATATCAGCATAGTGCTTAAAGTTTGCAGCACTTGGAACATAGTTTGTTAAATCTGTGATATATCCTAAACCACCAACTTCTTCCAACTCACCTTTAGTCTCCAAAACTTTACTAACAGTTATGTAGTCAACTGCAACATTTTTAATGTAGTTATCTAACATTGCTTGATAGATTTTTTGGTGAGCATTTGAATAAAAATCCTTAACTCCAACCGTTGGAAAAATTTCAGCACAAGCATCTTGAGATATAAACAAACATCCCAACAAACTTTGCTCTGCTTCCAAATCATTTGGTAAAATTTTTGCTCTTTTTTCTGACATGATTTTCTCCTTAAATTTAATCCCCTAAATTTACATGACTTATTCTTTTAAATCTAAATCCTCTTTTTTCTAAAACGAGAAGTTTTCGCCCAAACGATTTATGATTTAATAAGCACTCTTGTTAACGTGCTTAGAAAATCATCTTAGTGAGCGGTGAAATCATCGAGTTTACTTGAAGACATCTCGTTTAGTTTCAACTTCTTCTTTTTGCTTTTTCTCTTTTGCACGGGCCACCATCTCAACAATTGCAACAACTGTTCCCATTAAAATCATAAAACAAACAATTTGAAGTACATTTGAAGTTATTATGTTTCTTGTTAAATAACCAAAAATCAACAGAAACGGAACACAACAGAAAATTGTGATTGCAATTCTTTTTGCAACTTTCATCATGTTGTTTACAGCTTCATTTCTTTCATTAACTCTTCTCATTAATCCACCACAGGCTTTTTACTTTTTGCTCTAAGGCCATGATCCAAAATTGCTTTTCTGATTCTAATTGATTTTGGAGTTACTTCAACCAATTCATCATCAGCAATAAATTCAAGTGCTTCTTCAAGGCTTAACACCATGATAGGCGCAAGTTTAAGAGCTTCGTCACTTGAAGATGAACGAGTGTTTGTTAGTTGTTTTTTCTTACAAACATTAACAACAATGTCATCACCTTTTGGGTTTGAACCAACAACTTGCCCCAAATAAACTTTTTCACCGGCACCAACAAGCAATCTTCCTCTTCCTTGAGCATTAAATAATCCGTAAGTTACCGCATCTCCTGTTTCGTATGAAATCAAAGATCCGAAATTTCTTCCTTCAATGTCTCCCTTATATGGTTGATAGCTGTCAAAAATCGAATTTATAACACCTTCACCACGAGTATCTGTAAGCAATTGAGATTTATAACCAAACAATCCACGGCTTGGAACATAGAACTGCAAACGCATTCTAGTTTCACCGGTTTGATGCATATCAATTAATTCGCCTTTCTTTTCACCCATTGATTGCATAACTGAACCAACACACTCAATTGGAACATCCAACACAACTCTATCAATTGGTTCACATCTAACACCATCAATTTGCTTAAACAAAACTCTTGGACGGCTTACTTGGAATTCATAACCATCTCTTCTCATATTTTCAATAAGAATTGATAAGTGCATTTCGCCACGACCAAGAACTTTAAATTGATCTGCTGTTTCACCATCTTGAACGCGAAGAGATAAGTCTTTCACTGCTTCTTTATATAATCTATCTTTAATGTGACGGCTTGTTACATATTTCCCTTCTTTTCCAGCAAATGGAGAATCGTTAACCATAAATGTCATTTCAACGCTTGGCTCACTGATTTTCACAAACGGAATCGCTTGCATTTCAGGTGTTTCACTAATTGTATCCCCAATTGTGATGTCTGGAATTCCTGCAATACAAACAATGTCTCCAGCAACACCAGTTTCAATTGTTTCTCTTTTAAGCCCTTCAAAGTTGAAAATGTTAACTGCTTTTCCAGTATAAGATTTGCTTTCATCAAAATAGTTTTTAACATAAACTGTTTGGTTTAATTTGATTGTTCCTTGTTCAACTTTTCCAACAGCAAGTTTTCCCAAATAGTCATTATGCTCAGTTGAAGAAATCAACATTTGGAAAGGTTTTTCAGTTTCCATTTTTGGCGGATCAATATGATTTACAATTGCATCAAACAATGGTTTCATATCCGTTCCTTGAATTTTGTAATTATCAGTTGCAACACCAGCACGTGCTGAACAATAAATAATTGGACTCATCAATTGCTCATCAGTTGCATTGAGTTCAAGCATTAGTTCCAAAACTTCATCCCCAACTTGATCCAACCTTGCATCTGGTTTGTCAATTTTGTTAACAACAATAACAACCTTTAAATTAAGTTCAAGAGCCTTTTCCAAAACGAAACGAGTTTGTGGCATTGGACCTTCAAAAGCATCAACAACAAGCAAAACTCCATCAACCATTTTAAGAACACGTTCAACTTCGCCACCAAAGTCTGCGTGCCCTGGGGTGTCAACAATGTTGATTTTTGTGTTGTTGTAAAACGCTGAGCAGTTTTTACTTAAAATTGTAATTCCTCTTTCTCTTTCCAAAGCGTTTGAATCCATAACTCTATCTTGAACTTCTTGATTGTCCCTGAAAATTCCACCTTGTTTGAGTAGCGCATTAACCAAACTTGTTTTACCATGGTCAACGTGCGCAATAATTGCAATATTTCTAATCTCCATAATTTCTCCTAATAACATCAAATACTAAAAGTATTTGCAGATAATTTTTCAGATTATATAATAACACAATTGAAAAAAAACCGCAATACTTAAACTAAAACTTTTTGAATATTTATATATAAATATATAAAAAATACCATTTACCCAACAAACAAAAAGAGAGCAAACGCTCTCTTTATTTATTTTTTGATTTGTTTAAGTTGATAACCACCCATTACATATTCAATCAATTCTTCTTGAGTTAATTTGCTTACATCGGGAACAACTTTAACATCTCCTGAATAAACAGCCCAAACATAACCCTCTTTTGCTTGCAATGTTAATGTTGTTAAGTTTGAACTGTAACCAAATGCTCGAAATCCTATAATTTCAAAGCTTTCTGGTACAATTAATGTTGTTAATCCACACCCTCCAAATGCGAAACCCCCAATACCTAAAACATGCTTTCCATTAATTGTTGAAACCAAATTATATGTTGTAAGAGACTTATCTGAAACACCCATAACCAAATATGTTTCACCATCATCATAAGAAGCATAATAAACACAATCCAGTTCAACTACAATAATAACTTGAAAACACACACTAATTGATTGTAACGCATTTATAAGACCTTTGTCGCTTAATTCTTTTGCGTCTGGAACAACAATTTGACCCATATAACTTCTTTCATCTGTTAAAGCCCAAACGTATCCTTCCCTTGTGTTTAATGTTACGTTTTTTAATTTCGAACACCCAGTAAAAGATCCACACATTAGGTTAATTGTATTTGGAATTTCAACAGTTGTTAAGTTTACACAATTTAAGAACACATCATTATCAATAATCTCCACCCCATGTGGTATTATTATACTACTAAGTTGTTTGCAATTTGCAAATGCATTATATTCAATTTTTCTAAGCGCTGAATCCTCGTCAAAAATCACCTGTTCTAAATTTTCGCAAGATTGAAATGCGTAATAACCAATTTCCTCAACTGTCTTAGGAATTACAACACATTGCAAATTTGTGCATTTATAAAATTTGTGTGCACCTGTTCGATATTGTCCAAGTATCTTCTTAACCGGTTTGTTATTATACATTTCTGGAATTACTACTTGCGTTATTGATACGTCTTTAACCCCAACAACTGAATAGTATGTTGAATCTGCTGAAAGCTCATAAAACAACTTGTCAGAATTATTAGTGATATTTTTAAGCTTATAGGAAACATGCCAATCTTCGTTTTTAAGATATACAAGCAACTCAACTTGAGACAATTTATTTGCATCAAAAGCAACTAGTTTATTTAAATTATCGTAAATAGCCCAACAATAATTTTCTTTTTCTAACAAAGTAACAACTTCTAATTTGTCACATCTTCTAAAGGAATTAAATCCGATTGTTGTCACGCTACTTGGAATATTTATAGATTCCAAACTTTCACAATTAGAGAAAGCATGATCTTCAATTGTTTCAACCCCATTTGGTATTGTTATATATGTTAAGTTGAAGCACTCTAGAAACGCACCATCACCAATTGTTATAAGTTGTGAATTTTCCATAAAGTTTACACTGCTTAAATTTTCACAACATTCAAATGCATACGCTTCAATTGTTACCACACTGCTTGGTATCGTTATACTTGTTAAACTTGTACAACAGTAAAATGAAGCTTTTCCAATCAATTTAAGTTTGGAATCTTCTGCAAATGTAACCAAATTTAAGTTTGTGCAATCGCCAAACGCAAAATAATTTAACATCTCAACATTTTTCCCAATTGAAACTGAACTCAAAAATTGTGAGCTATCAAAGCCGTTGTCCATAACTTCTTTAACAGGCAATCCATTGAAATAATCAGGAATGTTTGCTTCAACAACAAAGTCATGTGCTGCAAATGCAGAATATCCTGAACCATCTTCAAGCAACATATATGCAAGATCGTTTGAATATCCCGGCAACCCACCTTGCGGTGTGCAATAAACATGAACTTGTGGATTATTATACCCATACCCCGTCATTTGAACGACATTAAATTTAAATTCTTCTCCAGCAGTAAGGTTAAATGAATAAACACATGGTTGTCCGCTTCCACTCAAATAACCTCTAACAACTGAGTTGGGCGGAAGTTGTTGCTGAGAGATGTAACCTAATGCATCAGCCATCGCCATATTTTCATATCCAATAATTTGCATTAATGCATCAGTTGCATAGATATAAACAGTTGAATTTTCAGTAACATTTTCAACTTTGAAATTATAAATATCAAAATATGTGTTCCCATCGATGTTTGGCATTGTTTCCACCGGAACATCTTGAAGAATTGATCCTGTTTTGATATCTTCATAATCAACAAGGTAAACACCCAAATCATTCTCAATTGTTGGAAGATCTTCTTTTGGAGTTGTGTAAACCCTAATTGTTGGTTCAACATTTGAAGATCCAACCGAAACAATTGTAAACTTGCCATCAAACACCGTTGCTCTTGCAGATGTTTTCATTGCTCTAACTGGAACAATTTCTCCCCCTTCAATTGTGAAAGATGTTAAAGCTTGGCCATAAGCTTGAATTGTTCCATCTGGAAAAGTTCCATTAACAGTGTAATCATACAAGAGCTTTTCAAGGTTGTGAGTGCCTGGCGCAATGAAGATTTGATCGGCACCTTTTGCTTGAACATAAACGGTGTCACCTGCATTCGCGTTTTCAAGACCAACGTTATAAACACTATATTGAACTGAACTGTCAACCATTGTTTCGCTTGGAATTGAACAGGTGATTGACGCAACAGTTTCATCTTTAAGTTGAGTCATATTTGCAATGTTGCTTGGCTTTTCAACATAGAAATCATTCATAAGCATTTTTGTTGCAATCAATTCTTCTTGCTCAACATTTTCAATTGGTTGCAAATTGTCAGCTTGAACTGCAACCGCTCTTAAGGTTACAAGCGTTTGTGAACCTTTAAATGTGTTGTCATAAATATTTCCATCAAAATCGTAACTTAATTCTGTTAGATCTTGAGAATCGCCAATTAAAACTTTTGTTGCTTCAACGGTATTGTTTTCCATTTGTTTTGGATTGATTTCTTCCCCATAAAGATTATACCATTTATCAATCTGATAATCAGTGTAACCTGTTCTTGTTGTGTATATATTCAGATTCAACACAGTGTATATATCCGTATTGCCAGAGTTTGTAACTGAAATATTTTCAAAAGTTAATTTGTCTCCAGGAATAATATCTGGCAAGTATGATGAAAAAAGGGCATCATTTTTGTTTGTTGAATCAATAACCAGATCAATGTTGGCAAAATTTAAGTCACCCGATTTTTTGCTGGTTGATGTGAAATATGAGTTGGTGTAAACAACAACTCCAGCAATTAAAAAGACACCTAGCATTGCAAAGCACAACATCAAATCATGCAACCAAAGTTTGCTTTTTTTCTTTTTCAAAATTTCCCCCTACAATTATTTTTTGTTAAAATAAAATAATTATTTTATTTAACAATATCTTTGTTTTAGTTTAACATTTTATTTTTAACAATGTCAACAAGATAGAGTTAAAATACATCTATTTTTTAGTGTTTTTTCACCTATTTTTGATTGAACGCGCTGTTTACTATTTTTTCAATTTCAACATTTTTATTTTCGCTAATTTTGTTTGAAAAATGTGAAATATATTCAATGTTTCCATCTCCACCTTTGATTGGTGAAAAATCCAATCCTAACAAGAAAAAATTGTTTTTGTTGAAGAACTTAATAACATTATTTATAACTGATTTATGCACAGTTTTGCTTTTAATAACGCCACCATATTTTGTGGCAATTTGTTTTCCGCACTCAAACTGTGGCTTGATCAGGCAGACCATTTCAACATTAATATTTTCTTTATTCACCTTTTCAACAATTCTCTCAAGGCTGGTGAATGAAACATCAACAACAACCAAATCCACGCCCAGAAATTTGTCATGAGCAAGTTTTAATATGTTTGTGTTTTCATGTAGTTCAACTTGTGGATTTTCTCTTAGTTTTTTGTGCATAACATCTGTTCCAACATCAACCGCAATCACTTTTTTCGCGCCGTTTTGAAGCGCACAATCCGTAAATCCGCCAGTTGAAGAACCAATATCCATAACCGCTTTATCTTTCAGGTCAATTTTAAAAACATCAAGTGCTTTTTCAAGTTTAAAACCACCGCGAGAAACATATTTTAGAACCTCCGCATCCACTATTTTAATTTCATCTGATTCAGAAACTGAAAAGCTGGCTTTTGTTTGTGTTTTTCCATTAACCACCACACCACCACTTGCAATCAATTCTTGAGCTTTTGTTCTGGTTTCAACCAAATTTCTTTGCACCATTTCTTTATCTAATCTGTTCATAATAAACATGATATCATTAATCAAATTATTTTTCAAACAATTTTAATTCAAAAAGTTGAAAACCAAAACTCAAATTTAAGACAAAAACTCACATCTTGATTAATTTTAAAATATTAGAAAAATTTCAAAAATCCCCTTAAAAATAGTTGATTTCTTAAGTTTTTTTTGATAACATTTTTATAGTTGATAAAGTTCAACAAAAAGGAGAAAAATATGAACACAATTAGCGCAGGTGAATTTATTAAACAAGTTGCCGAAGCAACAGGTTGCACACAAGTTCAAGTTAAAGCAATTTTGAATGCAGCTGGTGAACAATTGAAAACAAACCTTAAAAAGGGAAATGAAATGCACTTCATCGGTTACATGAACTTTGGCATCAAAGCAGAAAAGGCAAAAACAAAACTTAATCCTTTCACTGGTGAAAAGATCAAAGTTGCTGCTTGCAAAAAACCTACAGTTAAATTGAGTGCATCTTTCAAACAATTGTTGAAGAAATAATTTTTTAACAATCGGGGGTTTGAACTCTTAAACCACACAATCAGGTGTGGTTTTTTGCTTGTCATTATTTTTTTTAACTTTTAATAATAAAATAAAAAAAGTAGGCTGTGCCTACTTTTTTCGATTAACAGATTTAGACATAATTTTTTCAAGATGAGATTTAAGTTTTTCAAGCCCTCCTGTTATGTTTTCTTTTCTCAAGCAAACATATTCAACTTGATTAAAAACCAAAATTAACCTTTTCGAATCTTCCAAATAACTTGTTAATTGTTTTAATGAATGAATGTTGTTAGAAACCTCTTTTTCATCTTTAAAGAGTGTTTCAACACATGATTTATCATCAATTTTGATAAAAATATAATCCATCTCACCAATTTTTTGTTTCTCAAACAATTTTTTTTGAGACCTTACAACCATCAGCGGAATAATGAAATACATAACTTCCAAAACCACCAACGCTATAATCAAAACAACATCCCAAACAATTGAACCACCTTTTATGATGTCATAAATCATCATCCCGATCATTGAAACTAGCAAGATTGGAATTAATATTGCAATAACTTTCTCACGAGTCCTCTTTTGTGATTTGTAAATGTATTTAGCACTTACAACACTATCTTCCAGTTCATACTTAAATTTGCATTCAAACATATTGTCTCCCTAAATCTTATCGTGTACACTGTACTCTTTGAACTTGCGTTTTCTTATTATCACAAATGTTAAAATACCTCCGGCAACAAGCGTCACTCCTAACACCACAATTAAAACTATTTGCCAAACTTTTAATAATATTTGTTTTTGAGTTATAAAAATTGTGTTAAGTGAAACATCCATTTGTGCCAAATCTATTAACATTCTGCCGTCCCCATTGTCTGAATAATCAACCCTTCCTGTTTGTTCTCCTGTTAAGAAATATAGTCCAGTGATATGTTGAACATTTGGAACAGCAAGATGCAAGTCTTTATTTATTGCAACTTTTGAACCGTCAACCAACATTCTTATTGTGTAACCAACTGAGAATTCATTATTACCTTTTAGATATTGAGAAATTTTACCATACATATTTGCGTATTGAACGCTATCCGCCCCAATAACCTCAACTTCAAGCTTTGCATCAATTGGAATCAAATGTACTTTGTCAATTTCCGTTAAACCTCGAGTGTTTAATAGTGTTATTGTTCCAAGACCTTTAACCTCAACCGATAAACTGCTTGGATAAATTGTTAATCCAGTAATTATTAAATCTTCAAGGAAATAATTTGATGCATCTTCACCTTCAAGTGCCACGCCAGTGTAAACATGAACAGTCTTATTTTTTCCAACCGTAAAATCTTCAAACTTCAAAACAATTTTTTCCGGACTAATTCCAACCACATCTCCAGAAATATTGTTTCCAATTACAATAGATTCAGTTGTTTTAAGTTGAGCTTTATCAGTATTGTCAAACACCTTATCTGCAACATTATCGATTATACCAGATATTGTTAACTTTTTCCTCAATATTTTAACAAAATTTGGAATCACCAACGAATCAGTTACCAACTTAAAGTTTTTGTTGTAGTTGTTATTCTTTAATGTGAAGTTCTTAAAACAAATGCTGTAATAAACGTCTTCATTTGCTCTAACAACATAATCTTCACCCGTTTGAGTTATATAAGCTTCTGCTGAATCTGTTTCTAAAACTAACTTATTTCCAGCCTTATCTTTAATATTGTTATAATCAATCTTTAATGAAGCCCCATCATAATATTGAAGTGTTCCATATAGGCTTTCTATATGCCAACTGCTTTTACCATCGTATACTTTAGTCGTTGGTGAAACTTTGTTTTCATCATAAATTAAGTATATCGTTTTCGGATTTACTGTCAATGTGATACTTTCTGAAACCTTTATGCTGTTAAGCCATTCGTAATCAAGTGACTCAAACGTGATAATAACGTAATAATTTCCGCAATCTGTAAACGTATCCGTAACACCGCTTCCAATTTTTGTTGATTGATATTTAACCTTAATGCTTGATAAAATAAGATTAGAAATCTGAATATCGTTTTGTGATCCTTCTCCAACACTTAACTGTTGAGCAATAGGATCACCATACTCATCACACTGGAAAGTTTTAACAAAGTTTGGTCCTCCATTGAAAGTCATAACTGGCTCAACCAAGAACACAACTTTTAATGTATACATCAATCTTGCCGACACAACAAAATCTTCATCAACACTAATTCCAAACAAGTTGTGATTTCCTTCAAGCAAATCTCCATCACAATATATTTTAACTCCAGAAATTCTAAAGTTCTTGCTATATTCTTCACTTGTGAAATTTGCACTGATGTTTGCCATTGACAAGAATTTCGGTGCAGAGCTATCTCCTTGAGTTGTTGCTTGTATTTTATACCTTCTTGAATCGAACACTCTAGAGCCATAGCCATAACTTGAAGGATCTATTTTCATAAGAATATTATTATAGAAATCTTTAGCGTCTTCATCAACAATTGTTGTTACAGTCACATGTTTGGTTTGAAGCCTTGGAGTATATTTAATTTCTATTATTTCTCCTTCAATATGTTGAATAAATGTTGAAACTGAGAATTGAACTAAATATTCTCCCGGAGCACCACCAGTAACATTGCATCCTATTCCTGCAATCGTTGCTGAATTATTCTCATTTAATATTAATCCTTTTGACAAATCATACTTGCTGCCATCTCTTTTATTTGTTGCTTCTTTGTTAACTTTTATTGAAATTAAAACGACATCATAATAGGTTACTGTTGAGTCACTATCAATTTCTGTTTCAATTCCATAATTATCAGTTGCAACAACTTTGAATTCAAACAAATCATTTTGATCAATCTCAATTTTATAGGCTTCACCACCGGCTTCACCAAATAATAATTTAATATTTTTATTATCAATTGTTTGATTTATTTTAAATTTTAACAATTCATACTCAATATAAAACTTAATCCGATCTCCATTACTTAAAACATATTTATTAACATCAAAACTTGCATCAACAAACACATCGCTTTCTGTTATTTCAACCTCTTCTTCAACATGGTAGTAATATGTTATTGAAGGATTATATTCAGATGATTGATTCAATGCGTAATTCGAGTGGTTGTTAATATATAATTTTGAGTGGTCTGTTGACCATGTTTCATTAGAATATACATACTGAACATAATTAACAGCGTTGTATTTCATAGACTTAAATTTATAACCATTATTTCTTATTGGATTTGCGCTAATTTTAATTTTATCATAAATTGTTACAGGTATTGAGTTAACTATGTTAATAGGTTGATCATTAATCTCAACAACAGGATCTCCTTGCCCTTGGGTGTAAACAATATCAAATGAGTATGCAAGATAAGAAAATTTGTATCCAACATTCCAATCTTTGTTGATAATTCCCAACACTAAATAATCATCAGCATTATCCATATCTCTTGGCAAAATAGCTTCACCGTTTTGATATCTCCAACCAGAGACAGACAACCCTCTTGGTGCACCACTTAGAGCTTTTATCGTAACTGTAGCCCCATAAGGAACACCATTAAATGAAATTGTGTTATCGGGTTTAATTGTTGAATTTATTGTTTGCGTTCCATTATAAACATATTCAACACAAACCAACGGGTATTTGATTAAACTATCAACTTGTCCTTTAGGATTGTCTAATCCATATTGAACAGAAATTGAATATGTGTATATTTCATAGTAAATGCTAACATCAACTTTGACTGATCCGTCGGCACCAACAACACCAACATTTTCGGTTCGCACCAAATCAATGAAATCTTCTCTTGAAAGATTAAACACATAAATTAAATATTGTGGATAATGACGATTTCCATTGCTTTCTTTTAATTTATCTGAAAAGTCAGCAAGCCCACCAAATTCAACAGAAGAAACGTAATAACCTTCAGGCTTGTTGAAAGAAACAAATCTATTGTCAACTGTCATTTGAACAAAATCGTTTTCATCAAACATAACAACTTCTTTTTCATACACATCGCTGTATTGATAGAAATAGAAATTATAAATGATATGATCAAACACTAATATTATTTCATTTGACACGCCAAAAATTTCTTGAACAAAACTTAAACCATTAACCTCATACACTGTGTCTTCAGAATTAACTTTATATCCAACAAACTTATAACCATATGCAATATCTGTTATATCAATTTGAATATCACCAACATCGATAGTGAAAACATTGTTTCCCTTAGACTCAACCTTTTCTCCATTTTGGAACAATACAAAATCAAAACTGAAATCTTCTAATCGAGCAAACTCTTCTTCAATTGAAATACTCACATTTGTTCGATCCATTGTGTAAACAACTCTGATTGTTCTGCTTTCTGCTATAGTTTCAATATGATTAAAATATTCCACTTCTCCAATTTTTTCAGTTGTTTCTGACAATCTTGACTTTCCATCTGTGAAACCACTAAACAGATATTTATATTCACCCTCTGATCCTTGTCCCATCACAAACGAATTACTCTTCAATAGAACAACGTCACCTAAAACGAGACCAGAAATCTCAATTTTTGAAACTGTTGCATCCAAATTGTTGTTGGCTTCTGAAATTTCTTTATATTCACCATCTCCAAGTTTTGTATATTTAACCACTGACCCTGATGAAGTTTCAACATCTATGTTTGCCATAATAACATAATACTCTAAGTTTGTATCATAGGCATCATCAATAATATAAATTAAATCGTAGTTAACAAATTCTTCGTGAACATGTATTGTTATTTTATCAGCTAAGCCATTGTTTGTTATAAAATCTGTTGTTAATTCAAAACTATTATTTTCTAAATAATCTCCCTCAACTCCTGAAACACTATAACCTAAAATGTTAAAGCCGTTATTAATAGAATGTGTGATCGCAATAGTTTCTCCGAGTTTTAATTTGATTGACAATTTATATGTATCAAACAATCCCGCATCATTTTTTTGCGCAAGTAGCATATCACTGGTTATTGTGATATTTTCCGTACCCAAAACTGATGTTTTACTAAACACAACATAGTCTATCGGGTAGATCCCATTAATTTCTTTTGTGTTGTAATTTGTAAAAATTAATTCATATTCTATTTTTTCATAACACAATAGGATCTCTTTACTCTCAGGCTTTTCTTTAGAAATTATATGAGTATATGTTAGCGCTGGATTCTCATTATTGTCACCAGAAAAACCAACAAATCTATATCCGACATTTGCAATATCTTTAACTGTATCTGAAGTTAACTCTGCTGTTTCACCTCTTTTTAACATCATAGTATCCAACGAATTTCCGCTCATCGGAGACAACTGAAAATTTCCATGCTCATCAGCACTATATTGAACAAGTTTAAAACTAAGTGCATATTTAATTGAATTGTAACAAAGTGTTATTTTAAAATTATCTGTTACAACATTATAATTCTTGCTGTTCTTTGTGGCTGAATCTAGTGTTGAAAATTCATAATATGCATACGACTGATCCTCGATTGTTTTATTAATCATCAACACAGATGTTAAACTAAATGCCTTTGTGTTGTTTTCTGATGCTGTTTTAACTAAAAACTTCAAATTGTTTTCATCAAGTTTAGAATAGAAGTTATTGATTGAAATATTTCCATTGATTGCGTTTTGTCTTTCTGTAACATCCCCAAAAACATCAGCATGCTCAGAATGAGAGCTTGAACCATCAATCTGAATTTCCAAATCAACAACATACAAGTTGTGGTAACCCAATTTAATAGTGTTTAAATAGTCAATGCTATTAATAACATTAAATAAAATATTGTATTCACTTGTTCTTAAATATTCATCCTTTTCGTTGGTGAAACAATTAGTGGTTGCAGTTTCATCGTTTCCAACAAGTTCCATATCAACACCGCCCGCACCGACAGCAACTTTCTTTAAGTCAATGTTTTTGCTTGCGTTAAAATCTAAACTTAAATCAACATCAAAATCAATTTTAACTTTATCTCCAGACCTAAAAGCACCTCTTAAATAATCAACTTTTTGATCTCTTGATACATTTTCCAACGTTTTGTGAAGTGTGTAATAATTTATTCCATCATATTCAACATCACCATAATAGTAATAAGAACCATTAATCAAAAAATATGAATTCTTATAAGTTGTTATTGATCCATTTGTTTCACTTGTTTCATAGAACAATGTGTTATAACCAACCGAAACTTGATTATTGTGGGTTGAAACAGTAACAATCGAATTAATATTAATTTGATAATATATGTGGTCAAAAACCGGAATAATTGTTAAATCCTCAAAAACTCTTGCCAAATTAAATGTGCCACTTGCAAAGTAACCATTTTGATAAACAAATGTCAATTCGGCTGAAATTTTTTGATCATCACTAACAATATCTTTCGGTGTTAAATTTATTGTTTTAGTGTAAATATCATTCCCCTGATCTTCTAAATCGTTCAATCCAAAGAATTCAGTTTTTTCCGACTGATTGTTATAAACAATTTGCCATCCAACCAATTGATAATTAACATTTGCTGTTGCCGTTAACAAAACATTTTCTTCACCAACAACAAAATCACCATCGCCGTCAGCATGCCCTATCACTTGATTTGACTCATATGTCTCACCATCTTCTTTAAGTAGATAATAACAATTTTCTTGAGCCGCATTAACCGCATAAACATTTTTATCATAATTTTTTGGTGAAACAAACAAACAAGCGCAAACGCTTATTATTAGCATAAATATTGAGGTTATTAAACATGATTTTTTCATACTCTACTCCCCAATGCAGGAATTCCCTGCAATTGCACCATCTGCGCAAGCTGTTATAACTTGCTTGAAGTGTTTACTAACAATATCTCCACAAGCATAAACTTTTTGTTCGCTTGTTTTCATAAACTCATCAACAATGATATAGCCCCGCTTGTCTAAGTCTATTTGAAAGTCTATGAAATTAAGATTTGGCTCATGACCAATTGCAACAAACAGACCATCAATCTCAAGGACCTTCCCATTGTTTAACTTTAATCCTGTCAGGATGTTATCTCCAATTAAACTTTCTATTTGGATATTTTTTAACAGCTCAACATTTTTAAGTTTTTTTGCATTTTCAACTCTATAGGAATGTGCCTTAAACTTGTCACTCCTATTTAAAAGATAAACCTTCTTTACAATTTTTGAAAGATATTCAACATATTCAAATGCTGAATCTCCCCCGCCAACAATAGCAACAACTTTGTTCTTAAAGAAATTCCCATCGCAACTTGCACAATAACTAACACCTTTCCCGATGTATGATTTTTCATTTAATCCAAGTTTTCTTGTTTCATTTCCTGTTGCAATTATCAACTTCCCGGCATGATAAGTGGCGGTTTTTGTTTTGATTGAAAATCCCGTTTTGATTTTTTTTACTTTTTGCACTTCACCAAACGAAAACTCTGCGCCATGGGTTTTAGCCTGCTCAAACATTTTTTGAGTTAAATCAAATCCCGATATGTTCACAAAGGCTGGATAATTAGCAATGTCATATGAAAGAGCAGCTTGACCACCAATGGCAAGCTTTTCAAAACATACAACTCTACGGCCAGCACGTGCAACAAAAATTGAAGCACTTAGCCCTGCAGGTCCACCCCCGATTACTGCAACATCAAATTTCATTACAAATATAATACCCTAAATCAAGTTTATTTCCAAATAAATTTAATAATTAATCAAAAATAATTATTAGTTTTACTAATAAATATTATTATCTTACCGGTGTGTTTTTAAACATTTTTAGTCTGTCATAATATCTTGACATTAAAAATTTTTTGTGATAATATTTTTATATATGTGTGATTTTTACAAATGAGAATTTCACACCAAAAGGAGAAAGATATGGTAGACGAAAAAAAATGCATAACCTGTGGAGCTTGTGTTTCGATTTGCCCTGTTGGAGCAATATCAATCGTTAAAGGCAAAGCCCAAATTAATCCAAAAAAATGCATTAAGTGTGGCTCTTGCTCACAATTTTGTCCTGTTGCAGCAATCGATATTAAAAAGTAAATATATAAAAAATTGCACCGAACCGAGTGCAATTTTTTATTTCAATTTCAACCATTTTTTTTGCTTATTTTCTTTTTATAATCATTATATTTCTCTTTCAAATCCGCACTAACTTGAATACCTCGCTCATCCAAATTAACACCCATTAATCTTGCAATTTCATAGCTAAGATCCAAACCTGTTAAAATTGTTGATTTGGTTTTTGTTAAATTGTTTTCAGTGAACTTTTCAACCTTGATGTTTCTATCAGCCGCAGCACAAATTTGCGGAAGGTGAGAAATTGCCAAAACTTGTCTATTTAGGCTAAGCCTTGCCATGTATTCAGCAACAACAGAAGCAATATTTCCACTCAAGCCAGAGTCAATTTCATCAAACACGATAGTGTGTATGTCATCAATATTTGACAACAATATCTTGTATGCAAGCATAACCCTACTCATTTCTCCACCAGAAACAACTTTGTTAAGCGGCTTTAACTCAAAACCCAAATTTGCCGAAAACATAAACTCAACTTTATCATAGCCCAATAACGAGAATCTTTCATCAATTCTATCAAATTGAATGCTCATTTTGGCATTTTCCATACCCAAAATTTTAAGTTCTTTTTCCATCTCTAAACTTAATTTTTTTGCTGATTCTTTTCTTTTTTCACTTATCTTTTCTTGGACTGAATTTATTTTTTCCAACAAGGCTTGTTTGTTTTTTAAAAGCAATTCATACCTTTCTGTTGAATTTTTCAAATTTTCAAGTTTGTCTGAAATTTCTTCATAATATTTAACAACAGAATTATAATCTCCACCATACTTTCGATACATGGTCTTTAAAAAATCAATCCTTGCATCAACATAAGCGAAACGCTCCTCATCAAAAACATTATTATTCAAATCGTCTTTTATTGTGAGAGATAAATCTTGCAGTTCAATAGATGAACTTTTTAACCTTTCGTAAATTTCGTGATAATGCTCATTCACCCCTTCAATGTTCTGAATCGCCCTCATTGCATCGTTAACAAGATCTAATGCGCTTTGACCATAACCATTTGACGAACAAGCACAATATGCAACTTTTAAATTGTCATTAATTTTTTCAAACTGAGACATTTCTTTTTTTTCAGCAATAAGATCTTCAAATTCTTCAACTTTTAAATTCGCATTTTCAATCTCTTGAATTTGGAATGAATATAAATCGATTAGGTTTTGTTTCTCGTGCTCACTTCCGCCAAGAAGAGCAATTTCTTTCTCATTATCTTTATATTCCGCAATCAAATTTTCCAAAGTAGAGAACAGGTCATTTGATGTTTTACCAAACAAGTCAATAATTTTCAATTGATACTCGTTATCTAAAATAGACAAATGCTCACTCTGCCCGTGAACATCAACCAACATTTGACAAATCTTTTTAACACTTGAAAGAGGGATAAGTTCACCATTTATTCTGCAGGTGTTTTTTCCGTTTATATCTAATTCTCGAGAAATGAAGAGTTCATCCTCGCAATCTATTGAAAAATTTGTTTTAATGAAATCTATTTGTCTTGCATTGATTGCTGAAAAAATCGCTTCAACTTTCATAAAGGCTGTGCCAGAGCGAATAAGAGACCTATCCGCCCTACCACCAAACACAAAACTCAAACTATCAAGCAAAATACTTTTACCAGCACCTGTTTCACCGCTGATAACATTAAGCCTTTCATCAAAGTTTAGCGTTGCTTTATCAATTAAAGCGACATTTTCAATATTTAAAGTTTGTAACATCTATTTAACCAATTTTTCTCTAACAATTTTATCAATTTCATCTGCAAGTTCAGGATGAGATAAGAAATATGCTTTAACATTTTCTTTACCTTGACCAATTTTATCGCCATTATAGCTAAACCAAGAACCGCTCTTGTCAATAACTCCTGTTTCAATTGCAGCATCAATTAAGCAACCAAAAATTGAAATTCCTTCACCATACATAATATCGAATTCTGCAGTCTTGAATGGTGGTGCAACTTTGTTTTTAACAACTTTAACCTTTGTTCTGTTTCCAACAACATCGCTTCCATTTTTAATTGTGTCCGCTTTTCTAACATCAAGTCTAACAGAAGAATAGAATTTAAGCGCTTTACCACCCGGTGTGGTTTCTGGATTGCCATACATAACACCAACCTTTTCCCTCAATTGGTTGATGAAAATAACTAACGTTTTACTTTTTGAAGTTACACCTGTAAGTTTTCTTAAAGCCTGACTCATCAATCTTGCTTGAAGCCCAACAAATGCATCTCCCATTTCACCATCAATTTCAGCTTTTGGAGTAAGCGCTGCAACTGAGTCGATAACAACAATATCCACACCACCAGAACGAACTAATTGCTCTGTGATTTCAAGAGCTTGTTCACCAGTGTCTGGTTGAGAAACATACATTGCGCCAATATCTACACCTAATTTTTGCGCGTAAATTGGATCAAGCGCGTGCTCAGCATCAATAAACGCAGCAGTCCCGCCCAACTTTTGAGCCTCTGCAATAACATGCAACGCAACTGTTGTTTTACCACTGCTTTCTGGTCCATAAATTTCAATAATTCTACCTCTTGGAAGACCGCCAACGCCAAGAGCTATATCAAGTGGCAAGCATCCAGTTGGAATAACTTCAATACCCTCAGCATAAGAATCCGCGTCCATCTTAATAATTGACCCCTTTCCATAAGTCTTTTCAATTTGAGAAATTGCAGCTTGCAATGCCTTTAATTTGTCATCCATAAATTATCTCCTTAATTCATATTATACCTAAATTATAGCAACAAAAAACAAAAGTGTCAAACATTTGTTCGATAAAATATCTAAATAGTTTTAATTTTTATCATTAAAACAACTTAAATCAAACAAATCAATTTCACACTTTTGTTAAATGTTTTATTTTGAATCTTTAAAACAATTAATATTTTTAACTAAATAATTAACCCCAGAAACAATTGTTAAAACAGTTGCAGCACCAATTGCAACCCAACCAACAATGCCAACAGCTAAAATCACCCACGAAGCAGCTCCAACTTCCACCAAGAATGGCACAAGCATACAAACAGGAATTGCAATCATTTGAACCATTGTTTTTGCTTTTCCCCAAATATCAGCCGCCAAAACCGTTCCTTGACTTGCTGCAATTAATCTCAATGCACTAACCATAAATTCTCTAGCAATAATAATTGTTACAACAATAACACCATAAGGCGCTGGAATAACTGGAGATTGTCCAGCAATTAGCATAAATAATGCAGCCGCGGTTAAAATTTTATCCGCAATAGGATCTAAAAATTTTCCAAGATTTGTAACTAGATTGTGTTTTCTTGCGATTTTACCATCCAATAAATCTGTTAGCGCAGCAATGATGAAAATCACAAGGGCAGCAATTTTTCCAATCCCATATGGAATAAAGTCTGCCAAATAAAAGAACATAACAAATGGAATTAGCACCATCCTTAAAACTGTTAATTTGTTTGGTAAATTCATAATTTCCTCCCTCCCCTTCTTATGTTTATATAATACCAAATCATTTATTAAACGCCAAATGATTTATTCTAAAATTATAAATTAATTTGACAAAAATAATTTTTTCTGTTAATTTACAATTGGAGGGCTATTATGGAACAAAAAACACCTTATATTCCAGATATTAAATTAGTAAGAATGTTAGAAAAAGTATTTGATGGGGATTTAAACACATCTCAATTTAGCAGTGAAGAAGATTTTGAAACTTATCTTTGTGCACTCGCTTACGGATGTATTGGAAAAGAACTATTTTATGATGAGACTTATACTCGCCACATTCCAAAAGAATTACTTCGTAATCCAGAATTTATGCAAGGGATGTTAACTTATTCGGTGATAGAAAAAATTAATGAAGCTGAAAGAATTTTGAATTCTTCAGAATTTGAAAAAAATATGAAAATTGATTTCTCTGAAATGGATTCAAAAAACGATTATGCAAGCATTGCTTTCATTATCTTTTATCTAACAACCAAAGGTTACCGAGTTGAATGGCATAAAATGTCTCACGCCATTTCTCCAATTAATGTGTCAAACGGACCTGTAACATTCAAAAGAACAAACACATTGATGCCTGAACAATTGATTGAAAATGTTAAAAGCGATCTTAATAGAGGAAAAACAATTTAATAAAAAAGATGCCGTTAAGCATCTTTTTTCTTTTTCTTTAACTCTTTGTTTTCAATCAACAAGTCTCTAATTTGTTTTAAAAGTTCTTGTTCTGTTGGATTCTTTAATTTTTCTTCTGCTTCAATTCTCAATTTTTCTTCCTCTTCAAGCTTTGCTTTTTCTTCAGCTAAACGTTTCTTTTCTTCCAAATATTCAGCCCAAACAAGTTTAAATTTTCGCCCTTCAGCTTTGGCTTTTTCTTTGATTTGTTTTTTCTCTAATCTATATTCTTTTTTTGTTTGCTTTTCAAGCTTTTCGTTTAATTCTTCAATTGTTTCTCTTGCCTTGTTAACAGCTTTAATGAGCAAGAACACAACAAATGCGATAATAAAGAAATCCATAATTGCAGTTATAAACAATCCCCAATCTATATAAATGCTTGCTTCCAAAGTTTCGCCTCTAACCAAAATAGTATACACATTTTCGAGACCATCCTTCCCACTAATCAATGAAATAATCCAATTGATAAGCGGACGAATAATATTGTTTGTTAAGCTTGTTACAATAGCAGTAAACGCACCACCGACAATAACACCGACAGCCAGATCTAAAATATTGCCACGTGTTATAAACTTTTTAAATTCACTAAAAAATTTTTTCATTACAACTCCTTAATTATGCTCAATATACCATAAAAATTAACAACTTGCAAGAAAAAAGCGAGACATGCTCGCTTTAAATTATTTCTTTTTTGAAACTTCTTTTTTAGTTTCAAGTGTTTGAGTTAAAGCCGGTTTTGATTTTGGAGTTTCCGTTTTAATAACTTCACTCATACTTGCAAATAAACCAGAAATGTTTTGAATTTCACTTGGAACAACAATCTTTGTTGCTTGTCCATCTGCCAAAACCTTCAATGCTTCGTATCCTTCAAGTGTTACATACGCTGCATTTGGTGCTGCCTTGTTAACAAGTTCAATTGCTCTAGCTTTACCTTCTGCTTCAGCAATAAGTTTTGCTTTTTCCGCTTCTGCCTTAAGAATGACTCTTTGTTGTTCAGCTTGAGCTTTCAAAATAACCGCTTCCTTTTCACCTTCAGCAACAAGGATACTTGATTTCTTCTCACCTTCAGCTTTTAATATTGCCTCACGTCTTTCACGTTCAGCTCTCATTTGTTTTTCCATTGCATCTTGAATATCTTTTGGTGGAAGAATATTTTTCAATTCCACACGATTAATTTTAATTCCCCAAGGATCGGTTGCCTCATCAAGAATTGCACGCATTTTGGTATTAACTGTGTCGCGTGAAGTGAGTGTTTCATCAAGTTCAAGTTCACCAACAATATTACGCAAAGTTGTTGCAGTTAAATTTTCAATTGCTGCAATTGGTCGTTCAACTCCATATGTAAACAACTTAACATCTGTAACTTGGAAATAAACAACTGTGTCAATTTGCATTGTAACATTATCTTTTGTGATAACAGGTTGTGGTTGGAAATCTGCAACCCTTTCTTTTAATGAAATTGGTGGAAGTGTTCTATCAACTAAAGGAAAAATAAAGTGAACACCTGTATCTAATGTTTTATGATATTTACCCAAACGTTCAACAACAACTCCCGTTGCTTGACGAACGATTCTAATGCTTGTTGTGAAAACAACAGCCAAAACAATAACTAAAATAATTGAAACTATTAATGCAATCATAATTTACCCTCCTAATCTTTATTTACCTTATTAACAATCGCCTTATTACCTTCAAAGCGGATTACTTCAACTTTATCACCAAGTTGAAGATCATTAACTTCATCATCACCTTCTAAAATGGCAGAATATTCAATTCCATTAAATTTTATATATGTCATATTTCCATATTTATTGGTAATTGTAAATTTCTTATTTATATATAAATCAAGATTTGTTTTATCTTTACTGTTTTTAAACAATAATTTTTTGGCAATCTTTCTAACATAAACCAGGCAAAGTGTGCTTACTAATCCAAAAATCACAACTTGAACTGTAATGAATACCGGAGTTGTTATTCCCCAACAGCTCATTATGAGTGGTATTATTGCACCTACAGAGAACCAAAGTGAAACAAGAGTTCCCGCTTGCAATGCTTCAAACAAAAGCCCACCACATAAAATTGCCAACCAAATATAAAGCATATACATATTCTTTCTCCTTCCAAAAGCATTCTAACAAAATCCTAAAACCCTTGTCAAGCAATGAAACACTAAGGTTTTATTTATAGAATTTAAATCTATCTAATTTTTTTATTGCTCGATAAAAGCATTCATGCATTTTCTTTTTGTTAACTTTATAAACAAAATTGATATGACCCTTTTTTGTGAATTCAAAATCTGTTCTTCCATACATATCGGTTGTGTTAACTTTAATAACACATTTTTTTGTTTTAAACAACTTTGGCTCTCTGAGGGTTAAAACTGCACACGTATCATTCGTTGCAATTCTTCTATCTTCATAATTGTGCTCCCAATATTGGTTATACATCTCAAAAAAGAACCTGCCCACATCGTTTAATTCTCTGATTTCAAACACTTCTTTTTCATTAAAGTTTGAATGTTCTCTGCCCATTTGTGATGGGATAATTGTTATTGGAATTCCACTTTCAACAACTATTTTCATTGCAATAGCATCGAATGATGCGTTGAAAGAAATATACGTATCCCAACGTTTTTTGCTGTTTTCTTTATATGGAGCACATCCCTCACAATAAATATGATTAACCATACCAACAACATCTGGGTGAGTTTTAATTAGCTCTGCCACATTTGTGTGCGGTCCCAAAATTATTATTGAAATATCGTTTGGATTTTGTTTAATAACTTCGTACATTGCCTCAACAGCATTTTGCTCCACTGGCTTTGATTTTACCTTTTCTGGTGGTTTATATCCACCCATTCCGTTTTTTTGATGGATGAATGAAGCATTTGGCATACTTTTTCCCATTGGAGTTCTCGCACCCATTGCAACCGGAATATCTGTTCTTTTAAACTTTTCCAAAACATGCAATGTGTTTCTTGTTACAATATCTAAATCCAAATTGCCATTAACTGTGGTAATTAATTTAATATCCATTATGCTGTCATATAAAGACAATGCGATAGCAACAGAATCATCAACTCCCGGATCGCAATCAATAATGCAATTAATTTTTTTCATTTCTAAATTTTTTTTCATTTTTTCTCCAGTGGTATTATTATATTAAAAATAAAATATTTTTACAACTAAAAATGCTTTAAAATTAAAAATTAAATACCTATAAAACTCAGGCTGCTTTAAAACAAAAAAAACAACTCGACTACAAATCGGGTTGCGACGATGGTGCGGATAACAGGACTTGAACCTGCAAGAATGTTACTTCACAAGATCCTTAGTCTTGCGCGTCTGCCAATTCCGCCATATCCGCATGTTTTATTAAGACAAATTCATTATATCACAACATCCACAATTTGTCAACAAAAAAATTAAAAAAAGAAAAACCCTTTTAAAAAAATTATTAAAAAATAAAATATATATAATTTTTAATTGTATTTTTATCTATTTTTTAATATTTTTTAGAAAATTTTTATAATTTTTAAAAATTATTCCTTTAATTATTTTTTTTGAATAACTTAAATTTTTAAATTCTTTAATTAATTTTTTTATATCAAAATATGAATTAAAATCTACTGGCAAAAATTCTTTATCTATTCCATAAAGGTCAGTTCCAAAACCAAAATTTTTATAACCAAATTTTTTAATTAAATAATCAAATTGAAATGCCACGTCACGCATATCTATCTTGTCTTTTGATATAAATTTTTCATAAGATGTCAACCCTAAAAATCCACCACTACCCACGATCTTTTTAATTTGTTTATCGGTCAAATTTCTTTTATGTTTATAAATCGAATTAATATTACTATGTGAGTTGTAAATTGGTTTTGTTGTTATTTTAGAAAACTCATAAAATGCTTTCCTTGACAAATGTGCTGTGTCAATAAAAATATCGTTCTCTTCCAAAAGTTTAATGGTTATAATTCCCAATTCTGTTAAACCTTTGTTTGTGTATGCTCCACCCGCAAACTGATTTTCTTCATTCCAGGTAAGCGTAACACTAATCGGTTTTAATTTAATCAACTCATATAATTCTTCAATGGTTTCAACAAACCCCAAATCTTCAATTGAAAGCATTAATTTAGTTTTATATTTTTTATTATAGTAATCTAATTCCAACTTAAAGTTTTCCACATCTTTTACACTTATTGTGAAATGCGTTGTAAACACAGCGCAAGAAATAACTCCTGCTATTTTCTTAATTGATTTAACATATTCTTCCCTCTCTGCCCGCCCCTTCATCTCTGTCAAAAAATCAGTGTGAGCATCACATACTTTCATATTAATAATTATTTAAGCATAAAAATTTATGTTACATATTGTAAGTTTTTTTAATATGGATAATCAAGACCTAAAAGGAGAAATTATGCAAAATTACACCGTGAAAGAAATTGGAAACATTTGCTTAAGATGTTTAACAAAAGACAAGAAAGATATTAAAAACTTTATTGTAGTCTTTCAATACTACCAAAAAAAGAACGACACAAAAAAATTGGAAGCTTTAGCTAAAATATTTAACGAATGTTTTAAGGTTGAAAGACAGTGGGATTTCATTTATTCCACAGATGAAACAAAATTTATGGGATATAGCATTTCTCAAACAATTTTCCCTGAAATGATTTCTGTTGTGCTTGAAAAACAATATCAAAAAGTAACAAAATTAATATTTGAAGAGAACAATTCAAACTCAATACTTCAAGAAAGTATTAATGAATTAGAATGTTAAGAAAAAACGGACGCTTTCGTCCGTTTTTTTTATTAAACATATTAGAATTACACCTATAAATAAGCCTTTTTATTCTAGATTGAGATTGATTAACTTTTACGACTTAACATAAATTTTGGTCATTTTGTAACGCGATGCGCCAAACTTAATGTGTTTAGCAAAAGTCAACTATTCGTTCTCTCCAAAGATTGCATTATATTCTTCCATTGTAATTAAAACCTGACGTGGTTTTGCGCCATCTTGCGGACCAACAAATCCTGCCATTTCCATTTGATCCATAATTCTTCCAGCGCGGTTAAATCCAACCGAATAACGACGAGAAATCATGCTAGCGCTTGCTTGTTTTGTTTGGATAAACATTCTAAGAGCTTCTTTCAAAACTGGATCAAACTCCATTTCCTTAGTTATTCCACCACCAGCATTACCTTGAGGGTTTCCAGAATTTGGATTTTTAATTGCACGCCCTGCATTATCATCATACACAGGATTGTTATGATCTTTAATGTATTGAACAACCGAAGCAATTTCAGCATTTGAAACATACGCACCTTGAATTCTTCTTGGCTCTGGTTTATCTTGCGGTTTAAACAACATATCACCTTTTCCAAGCAATTTTTCAGCACCACCACCATCGAGCACAGTTTTACTATCCATATAGTTAGTGAGAGCAAATGCAATACGAGAAGGAAGATTCGCCTTAACTGTTCCTGTTATAACATCAACAGAAGGACGTTGAGTTGCAAGAACTAGGTGAATACCTGCAGCCCTAGCTTTTGCGGCAAGCTTTGCAATTCTATCTTCAATTTCACGTTTTGCTTCTAACATTAAGTCTGCAAGTTCATCAACAACAATAACAATAAATGGCAACTTGCTTTCTTTTTTACTTTTTACCATTTCAAGCTTGTTATATTCGTTAATGTTAACAACATGATTTTTAGCAAATAATGCATAACGTCTTTCCATTTCCTTGATTGCCCAATCAAGGGCATTAATTGTCATGTCTCTGCCAATGATAACTTCTGGAATAAGTAGATGAGGAAGACCATTGTATGTTGCAAATTCAACCATTTTTGGATCTACCAAAATGAGACGTAAATCTTCTGGACCCGCCTTATAACACATGCTAAGCAACATTGTGTTCAAACAAACAGATTTACCACTACCCGTACTTCCCGCAACTAACACATGTGGCATCTTATCGAGATTACAGAAAATAATATCGCCATTAATATCTTTACCCAAAACAAACGAAAGTGGATTTCCTCTCATCCTGAAAGCATCACTATCAATAAGTTCTCTTAAACTAACCGGACTTACTTGCGCGTTTGGAACTTCAATACCAACCGAATTTTTCCCAGGAATTGGAGCTTCAACACGAATTGAACCATTGCTTGCAAGCGTCATTGCAATATCATCAGACATTTGAGCAATTTTGTTAACTGAGATTCCTCTTGGCATCGTAAGCTCATATCTAGTTACTGCTGGACCAACTTGAACATTGTTAACTTTTGCAGGAACTTTAAAATCTTCAAGCACTTGTTCCAAGCGAGTGATGTTGTCCTGCAACTCGTCATCACTAATTCGTTTAACATTTTCCATATAATTCAAAAGTTCAACAGGCGGTGCAATATATGGTGGAATTTCAAGTTTTTGTGGAATCAATTCTTCCTTCTTTTCCTCAACAATTTCTTTCTTTATCATTTTTGGAATGTTAAATTTTGTGATGTCAACACTCGGGCGAACAGTTTGATTGTCAACAGTCGACCCCAAATAAGAATTATCAACTGTTGTTGTGTATTCATCAACAAACTCTTGCTTGTTTAGGTTAACATCAACTTCAACAATCTCTGGTTCTTCATCAATTTGATCGATTTCTTCATTAAAATCGTCCATTTCTGCAAAATCTTCAATATCTTCCAAAACTTCTTCGTTTCCAAGGCCATCAGAAATGTCAACATCGTCAACACCATCAACTTCGGCGTCGGTTTCAAACATTGTTTCATACTCACTCAAATCTTCAGCCTCATCAACAATGAAATCTTCTTGTTCAATTTCTTGCGATTTTATTTCTTGATTAATTGATTTTATATCATTTGTTTGAGCAACTTCCGTCTTTTTAAATGTTACCGTTTCAACCGGTTTAATTTCCTCAATGTTCGAATTTTGAATTTCATAAGCGTTATTGCTGTCAAAGTTTGATTTTTGAGGTTTGTTTATTTTTTCATACGTATAAGATTTTTTTGGCATTGAAGAAAAGATTTCTTTTGCCTCTTCTCTTGGAATGATTGGATCAAGTGGCGTTAAAATATAATCTTTTTTACTCATCGTTGGTTTGCTTTTTTTCATTTGCTCAAAATTGAATTGAGGCATATTGCTTGAAATGATTGTAGACTCACCCTTTTCCAATCCAAGTTTACGTTTTGCCATTTGTTTGGTTTCTTCTTCATGAGAAATTTCTTCAATTGGTTTTTCATTAAAAACAAAATCATCAACACCGCCAAAATCAAACTTGCTTTTTTGTTCAACTTTAACAATATTTCTTTCAACCATAACATGATCGGCAATCAATCCTACAAAAATCGCCAATATGATTGCGCTAACAACATAAGCCCCAACATATGTTAGCAATTTAACTGCAGGATATGAAATCAAACTAAAAAGCAATCCACCCGCTGTTGTTTTTGCCCTGTAGGTATCTTTAAGATAAACTCCGAAACTTTCCAAAGGCAATTTTGATGTTAATATTAAATGTAAAATTAACCAAACAATTAAACATGCCACAACCATGTATGCGACATATTTCTTGCTTGCATTGAACTGTCTTTTTCTAAGTGAAGCAACTGACAGAATCACACCAACAAAAGTCACTGGATATGTGAGCAAGCCAAATGTTCCAAGCAAAAAGTTTTTTAAGAAATTGTTTGGGAAACAACAAACAATGAATAATGTTAAACAAATAATCAAACCAACAGTGCCCGGCTTAATGTTGATTTTTCTTGAAGCTTTCTCTTTTGGCTGTTTAATTCTTTCCTTTCTCTCTTTTCTCGGTTTTTCTTCTCTCTCAGGTTTTTGATTGAAAGATGATTTGTAAATTGCCATAACTCCCCTTTTAATCAATAAATTGCTAAAATCCTTCTTTGTATATTATACAAAAAAAAATTCAAATTCCAAACGATTTCAACACTCAACCGTTCAAATGACAAATTTAGACATAAAAAAATTAAGGAAAAATCCTTAATTTAGTTTTTTAATTTTTTCAATAATCTTTTTATAAATTGGCAACATATGCGGTTCGTCTGTTCTGTTTATCAACTCCTCAAAAGTTAACCAACCTATATTACTGTTTTCTTCTTCCAAAATTTTAACAGATTCGTTTTCATCAGCCTCTAACAGATATGTGATATTTAAATGTGTGTGTGCTGAAATATATTTTTCTCGTTTAATATGCCCTTTAACCGGTAAAATTTCAACTGAAATTGGTTTATCCCCAATTACCTTAAAATTGCTTAAAGACGTTTCTTCTTTGGTTTCTTTTATTGCAACGTACAACATGTCATCATCGCCATCAGCGTGACCACCAACCCAACTCCAAGATTGATATATATTATGAAAAATGCAAAGAACTTTTGTATGCTCTTTATTTATGATAAATGCAGATGCTGTTAAATGACAAAACTCATTATCTCTTGTAAGAATATTACCAAAAATTTCTTCTGCTTTGATAATCAACTTAACATCTTTTTCTTCCTGTTCATCATATGGAACATAATTTTTTAAGAGTTCAACAGTATTGCTCATAATATCTCCATCCCAATAAACATTATAGCAAGATTAAAACAAAAATTCAAATAAAAAAATCTCTTATCAAAAATATTATTAAGATCTTGCTTGCGTTAAAAATTGTAATATTGTATTATATATTTATCATGAAAATTGTGGCAAACGTGGAAAATACTGTCTTTAGAAACACAGAGAATGGATACTCTGTGTTGAGTTTGTCATACGAAAAGAAAAGAATAACAGCAGTTGGAATAATTCCTGAAGTTTTTGAAGGTCAAACACTCGAATTGGACGGAGAGTTTACCGTGAATAAAAAGTTTGGAGAGCAATTCTCAATAACTCAAGCAAAAGTTGTTGAGCCGACAACTCTTCCTGCCATTGAAAAATATTTGGCAAGCGGTCTTATTTATGGAATAGGGCCAGTGACCGCAAAAAAGATTGTGGACGAATTTGGTGAAGATACTTTAACTATTTTAGAGTTTAATCCTGTGAAACTTAGTAAAATTCGTGGAATTAGCAAACAAAAAGCAGTTGAAATTTCAAACGCCTATAATGAAATGAAAGAAATGCAAAATGTTATTATGTTTTTGCAAAGTCATTTTATTTCAACCAACATGGCAATTAAAATTTTCAATATCTATAAAGATAAAACCATTGAAGTTGTGAAAAACAACCCCTATCAGCTTGTTGAAGATATTGACGGGATTGGTTTTGCGACAGCGGATAAAATTGCACAAAAGGTTGGAATTGACCTTTACGGTGAAAACCGAATAAAAGCAGGATTAATCTACACAATCAAAACAGCAAGTGAAAAAGAAGGTCACACTTATCTTCCTCAAGAAAATGTTATAACCAACTGCATTGAAATTTTAAACTACAGCGAAAACGAACGCCCACTTGTTTTAAAATGTCTTGAATATCTCCAAATTGAAGCAATGGTTAAAAATTTCACTCATCATGGCGAAGAAATAACAACTCTAACTCGTTTTTACTATCAAGAAAAATATATTGCCAGAAAATTATACAAACTCACTTTCAACCAATTTGATAATAAATTTAATTTCCTTGACAACATAAACTTTTATCAACGACTTCACAAAATTCAACTTAATGGCGAACAAACAGATGCAGTTCTTGCTAGCATGAATAAAGGTGTTTCAATCATTACTGGCGGACCTGGTACTGGTAAAACCACAATTGTTCGTTGTATTTTGGAAATGTTAAAACAACAAAATAGAAAGGTGATGTTATGCGCTCCAACAGGAAGAGCAGCAAAACGCCTAAGCGAAACAAGTGGTATGGAAGCAAAAACCATTCATAGAGCACTTGAAATGAACCCAACTGATGGAGATGGAATTTTCCACAGAAACGAAAACAATCCACTTAATGCTGATGTGGTTATTATTGATGAAGTAAGTATGGTTGATTGTGCTCTTTTCTATCATTTACTCAAAGCACTTCGCTCAACAACTAGATTAATTTTGGTAGGAGATAAAGACCAATTGCCAAGTGTTGGCGCCGGAAATGTTTTGCGTGATTTAATTGAAAGCAAAAAAATTCACACAACTCATTTGGTCAACATTTATCGCCAAGGTGAAGATAGTTTAATTATCACAAACGCCCACCTAATTAATAACGGAAAAATGCCTGTTATTGATAACACCAGCAAAGACTTTTTCTATGAATCTGGAAAAGATATTTTGGCAAATAGTGAAACCATTGTTGACTTGGTCACTGAAAGACTTCCAAAATATTTTGGCTATAAAGCAAGTGACATTCAAGTTCTTGCACCAATGAAAGCCGGACCTTGTGGAATTGACAATCTCAACAAGCGACTTCAACTAACAATCAATCCACATTTCTCAGGTGTTGAAATTTTAACAGATTTCACAAAATACCACGTTGGCGACAAAATTATGCAAATCACCAATAATTACGAAATGTCATTCGTTAAATATGAAGAAAATGGAATGAGCCAGGAAGGAACTGGTGTTTTCAATGGCGACATTGGTTACATCACTCGCATTGAACCAGAAACTCATGAAGTAACCGTTCGCTTTGATGACGGGAAAATTTGCAAGTATGCAAAAACCGATTTGCACCAAATCACTCTCGCATATGCAATCACAATCCATAAAAGCCAAGGAAGTGAATTTGATTGTGTCGTAATACCACTTGTTCCTGGCGCACCTATTATTGTCACCAGAAATTTGTTATACACCGCAATAACAAGAGCAAAGAAAACTGTTGTTCTTGTTGGAAGCAAACAACTTTTGGCGAGAATGATTTACAATAACTACACTGCTAAAAGATATACTTTGCTAAAAGATTTCTTAATCGAAGAATTCACAACCAACTCTTAACCATTCTCATAAAAGCAGTGATTTGTAAATCCATTACAAAGTTTTGGCTTTACAATAACTACACTGCCAAAAGATATACTTTGCTAAAAGATTTCTTAATTGAAGAATTTACAACCAACACATAAAACACAAAAGGGGAAATATGAAAAAAACATGGGACGAAGAAACCGCTCACATGCTTCAAAAAATAAATGATGAAATTGAAAAATTGCTAAATTCAAATCTATCACCAGAAGAATTTCAAAAAAAACATGATGAGTTGATGGATTACTGGCACGAAACATCAAAAAAAATCCAACAAAATCACTCACTGAGTTTAAAGCCAAAAGCAAGACCAAAGCACAATCATCACAGTCATCATATGAGCGAAAAATATCACATTAAAAAAATTCTATTTAGGTTTGAAGACAAAACATTATAGAAATAAAAAAACGAGGAAAACCCTCGTCTTTTTTATATTGTATCATTCAAACTGAAAACAAATAAATCTTTATAGTTTTTATAATATTCATCATTATCCCACAAACCGTAATCAATCAAAACTTTCAACATAATGCTTCTTTCTTTTTCTGACAATCTCTTAAAATCAATATCCAACCTGTTTAAAGATTTTTTAGGAGCAAAGAAAGCAAATTTAATGTTTAAATTAATCAAATTGTTAAATAATTCTGTGTAAGGATCATATTCATCCCAACCAGCAATTTCGTTTAAATTAATATTTTCGCTATATTGCTTAAGCGATTTAATACCCGCACTGCAGAGCAATAGCACTTTTTTTATGTCTTTATACATCAATGTTTTTTCATCAAAATCTTGAAGATTTAGTTGCTCAATAATGTATTTATACAAACTCTTTGCCGACATTTCAACTGTTTCAACCATTGCAAAACGAGCCTTAAATTCATTTTCCACAATATTATCAACAATCTTATTAACCTCATCGCTTTTACTGTCTTCCCTCAATTCAAAAGTGTCAACATAATCTAAACCGCTTTCATTAACTGATGCTGTGTATTGTTGAATTTTTTCCTGGAATTCTTCGCTCATCCCTTCTAATTTTATATCAACTTTTTTTTGATTAACAATCAACTTGGTTGCAAACAAAGCAAATCTTGCATCAAGCTCAATTAAAACTGCAAACATTTTATCGTAAATTGTTGGATTTTCCGCAACTTCTGGAATAATATTCTCATTTTCACATAATTTCTTTAACTTTTTTAGTGCAGGCATATATTCTTGAATAATTGATTTTATCTGTTCAAAACTAACATGAGGCTGAGTGTAATCATTAACCTTTTTTGCCTTGCTGGAAATTTGAAGTCTAATTGTTATTTGGGTTATGATGTCTCTCACTGTTGCACTGGCAACTTCTCTTAACTCTAAAACTAGTTCTTTCTTATTTTTGGTCATAAATTGAGCAATATTTCTTCCATCTTGCTCGGCCTTAAACTTTTCAGAATTCATTCTCTCAACTTTATTGATATACTTTGATTCTTCTGTGATGTCAGAAACCACACTATTAACCCACATTCTCCACATTCTATCCACAAAGCTTGGATTATTAATTTTTTTCCCACTACTTGATCTCATTTTTCTCTCCATTATTTAATTTATCATAATTTTTTACATTAGTCAATGGGGGATTGATAATTATTATCATACTTCATCACTTAAAAACATAAATTATATTATGAAAAAATCAAGATTAATTGCAAATATTGTTATTGTTTTAATGCTAACAACACTATCCTTTTTGGCTGTAAATAACGCTCAAACTCTAAATGTTCAAGCAGACAGCAGAGTGATTTATGCAGGGGACACAAATAAAAATAATGTAAGTTTTATGATAAACGTTTATCAGGGCAACGAGTATGTAAAAAATATTTTGGACATACTTGAATTGCATAACGTGAAAACTACTTTTTTCATTGGTGGAAGTTGGGCCGTTAAAAACTTAGATGTGGTTAAAGAAATTTATTCTCGTGGACACGAAATTGGAAACCATGGGTTTTACCATAAAGACCAAGACAATTTAAACTATGATGCAAACCTTCAAGAAATAAAAATGTGCCATGAAGTTATCAGCAAGAATTTAGGGATTGAAATGACACTTTTTGCTCCACCAAGTGGTGCATATTCAATCAGCACTGTAGATGCAGCAACTAATTTAAACTATAAAACAATTATGTGGACGCACGACACAATTGATTGGCGAGACCAAGATTCTGATTTAATTTATAAACGCGCAACAAAGGACCTTTCTAACGGAGATCTTATCTTAATGCACCCAACAAAAAAAACTGTTGAAGCAATAACAAACATCATTTCAACAGCAATAAACAACGGCTTCAACCCAACAACTGTTTCAAATTGTTTATAAACTCTTTATCTTTTTGAGATTTCTATGATTTAACCTCTTATTATTTAAATCGAAAAAATGTTGAGTTGAACGACTTTGCGTTAGCACCTAAGTGAAACTCAATCTTTTTGAGATTCTTCGTAATCTAATTGTTGCAATTTTGTGTGAGCAAAACTGAGAACAAAACATTCTTTCGCTCCAGCCTTCAACAAAATTTTTGAAATTTCACTTGTTGTTGCACCCGTTGTTACAACATCATCAATAATCAAAATTATTTTTCCTTTAATTACTTTTCTAAATTCTTTATTAAAAGAAAAACTATTTTCAACATTTTTAATTCTCTCATCTGTGTTAAGCGCCGTTTGGCTTGGCGTGTCAACAGATTTGGCACAAAGATCATAATATGGAATATTGGCTTTTTGAGAAAATTCTTCTGCCAATAGCTTTGATTGATTATACCCACGAATTTTTTCTTTTTCTTCAAACATTGGAACACATGTCACAATGTCGACAAAAACATTCCATGTTGAATATGTATCAAGCAGATATTTTGTGATATGCTCAACCAAATACTTTTTCCCATTATATTTTAAGTTATGAATAACATTAAGTGGAGCATCTGTATAATCAAAAACAGATTTTGCTTGCCTAAAATTCAAATTTTTTGATTTACATCTTAAACAAACTCCTTGTTGATTTTCATTCATGCTTGATCCACATCTCTCACACGGATTTTTAATTATTGGTAATATTTCCAAACACTTTTCACAAGTTGTGTTATACGAATTTTGATTTAATTCATTCGCGCAAAACATACACTTAATGCCACTTGGAAACATTAAGTCTAAAATCATATCCTTTAACTTGCTTATCTTTTGTTTCATTAAAATTAAATATCTTCTCTGCCAACAAGATAATCTATAGAACAATCCATACATTCAGCAATTTGATAAAGATAATCAATTCTTGGCATTTTATGATTTGCAATCCACCCACTCACAGTTCTTCTAGGCACATTAACAAACTCAGCAAACTCTTTAATGTTGAAGTTTTTCTCTTTCATAAACTCTTCAACTTTTTTTATAAAAATTACTAAAATCTCTTGTGATGTTCTCATATGATTATGATGGCACAATTGAGCCAAACAATACATTTGCGGTCTTAAAGAGCCCCGAAACAAAATAAAAAAGAACTGCTTGCGCAGTTCTTATTAATTATTATAGCTTTTTGAGCAACATCATGTCAACACGGCCTTTTTCGTCAATTTTGATTGTTTTAACC
>JAZLCR010000002.1:0-52549 GCA_045614345.1 Candidatus Onthoplasma sp. | reverse complement strand
GCTAAATCCCAAAATAAATTGGACTCAAAAGTCCACCATTTTGCCGGCACCCGAAAGGGCTAGGTCAGCATAAATTCCCATTTGTTGCTTGCTAACAAATGCAACCTTATGCGTCAATCCCGCAATTCAGCAATGCTATTCTACCAAACACGAACAACTTTGTCAACCCTTTTTATAAAAATTTTTTAATAATTTTTTATTTGATTTTTTGTACATTTTAAATCAAAAAGTGCCGGAAAATTACACCCCAGCACCATCATTAACTCCTTGTTTTACCCTTTCTTGCCTCATAAGCTCTTCAAAAGCAAAGTTGAAAATATGACTTTCAACACCCTCCATCTTTGAAATAATTCCCCTGTTTTTTCGAATTTGATCAAAGCTCAATTCTGACAAAACTTCAAAATGAGTTAAACGAAAATACAAATCTTTTGTCATAACCAAATCATAATTATAATCAATTATTTTATCATTGCACAAAATCACCGAATGAAGAAATGGTTTTCCAATGAACACAATTCCACTTAATATCTTGGCTTTCAAACCAAATAACGGAATTGTTCGTCTTGTGTTATCATAACAATAGTGAGGTTTTATGAATGATGGATATTCACTTGAATCAAATATTTTATGAGCATCGAAGAATGTTCCATCACAAAATTCTGATGATATTTCATATGTATCAAAGTTTTTATTTGATGCACGCAAACTTTTAATTCCGCAGTTTTTAAGTTGTAATTTTAAAAATAAAGAATTTGTTAAAAATTGATTTCTGTGTGGATTCCTAATAATTTTATCAACAACAAACACCAGTTGCTTGTGCGCCATCATAAGATTTTCAATTGATTCATTACTTAATGTTTCCGGATTTCTCAGTCTCCCGCTCTTTTCATCTTCTGCAAGCCTTCTTATCTCTTCTATTGTCATAATTCACCTTATCATGAGCATCTTAACACAATTTTTAAATTTGTCAAGAAAAGTTTTTATTAAAAATGTTTTTTTACATATCAACCTTGACAATATGTAAATAATGTGGTATTTTAATTTTAGTTAAAAAAGGAAGGAGATATTTATGGAACAAAAACATCCAGTAGGATATTGGGTTAACCAATTAACAGACGAACAAATTGAAGAATTGACAAAATTGATATTAACAGACAATGAAAAATTTAGCAAAATGGAAGATCCAAAAAGAAAAGAAACTTGCATCAAAGTTAAATATCATTACAACAAAACCAACGCATATTTACATTGCAGAGAATCAGAATTGACTATAACAGATTTTGAATTAACAGGAAAAATTCACTCTGATTCAAAATTCTATAATTTTATGATTGATTGTCTTGGTTCTGAATATGCTGAAGAATTGGCTAATTATTTAGAAGAAAAAATTCAAACTCTTAATCAAGATTTAACTAAAGTAAGAGCACTTATTAAATTTCAAGAAAATCTTAAAGCAGATTTACAAAATGAAAACACTTTATAACAAACAAAAACCGCACTGCGCGGTTTTTTTATTTGGCATATTTAAAACTTATAAAACTTTACAAAACAATAAATGCATGATATAATTTAAGCATGAAAACATTTGAAAAGAACGATAATGAATTTGTTTGTCGTGTTTGTGGCAAACTTGTTCCAACACTTAAATATTCTTCTCGTGATCATTGCACAAAATGTTTATGCTCAATTCATGTTGATATAAACCCTGGTGATAGAGCAAACCACTGCCTTGGAACACTCGTTCCTGTTGATGTTGAAGTGAGCAACAAAAAAGGTTACATTATTAAATATAAGTGTCAAAAATGCGGAATTGATCATAATAATAAATCAGCAGACGATGATAGTTTTAAAACAATACTTAAGGTTATGAACAAAACATATGACATTAAAGACTTTGAAAATTAGTAAAAATTTTACAAAAAGGTATTTACAAATTAAAACATGTGTGTTAAAATGTCGATGAATTAGAAATATTAAAACCTAGTCTTAAAAAGGAGAAAAACAAATGGCAAAAACAGAGGTTACAACAAATGCTATTGAAAATATTCTAGCAGATCCAATTAAACTTGAAAAATTTAAAGTTGTGTCAGATAATAAAACTCGTGAAGAATATATTGAATTTGTTTTAACAAGCATTTTCACACATATAGGCATAAAAGAAAACGCTCCTAAATTTGAAATGTTGAACACTCTTTGCAATACATCTCAAGCAGATATCAGTTACTTAGTTCAATTGTTGTCAGAATCAAGAACAACCGGAACATCTTTTAGAGTACTTCCTATTCTAGAACTTTATGAAAGCTTATTAAAAGAAAACTGGGAACTTGTAAAATACGAAAGAGATATTTTGGATGCAACTGATTCTTATACTTACACAGCAGCAAGCAATATAAAAATATGTAACTCTATTGTGGCTTTCTTGAAAGAAAATGTTTTAAATAAACCTCTTAACAATACATCTGGAGTTTAAAAAAAAGCAAATTTAATTTGCTTTTTTTATTTTTCATTTTATAAACTTACAAGGATTCAACGCTTTCCGCAATAATACGCTCAGCTGTCGCCGAAACCTTTTTAGATTCAATATTCTTTGTTTGTGTTTCCAAAGTCTTTGCAGTTCCAACAACTGTTGTTGCATGTTTATTAACTCCCTCTGCCATCATCCTTTCAGCGTTTTGACGCGCCTGCATCGCAACTTCCAAAATAGACATCTCAACAGCCTGGCCACCAACCATCACTTTATTTTCAGTAGTGAGCGCATCATTTAAAGGCATTGCTCTTCCAATTGTTAATGTTTCTGTTGTTGGTTTGCCTGTTTCTTTTTTAGGTTTTTCTCCTGCCGTATTATTGGTAGGTTGTTGTGCCGGCCTTTGTCCTGTTACTTTTTTGGCGGTAGATTGTCCTCCCCCGCTTTTATTTCCCGTTGTAGATCTTCCCACATTGTTTGCTACAGGTTTATTTTCAACTTTTTTCACAGCGTTCTGTTCAGGTTTTGATGTTGTAGGAGCAACTGTGGCTATTTGCGTTTTGTTTTCATTTTCGGTTTTGTCAATAAAACCCTCAATTTCAGCTGCCGCTAAAACTGCAAACAATTTGCCTTTTTCTGATTTTTTATCAACATTGTTCATTGCAATTCTTTGAACTTCAGTTTTAAATGAAGCAACAAATTCTTCTGCAACTTCATTAACAGATTTATTTTGATTTTCTTCCAATGGTTTAAATCTTAATACTGCTGGAGAAACTTTATCCCCTTGAACATTTTCATCCTTTTCGTGAGATATTTCAAAAACAGCATCACGCTTGATGTTTAGATTCATAACGGCATTATGTTTTTCTTTTTCAAACTCTTGAGTTTCTTCACTTCCCAACACATCTTTGTTCTTTTCAATTGCATGTTCCAACACTTCATTAAATGTTTTAGTAAAGAAAGGTTTCTTAGGGTTAATGGCATCTTTCTTCTCTGTTAGTGTTTGTTTAACTGTTTCAATAACGGCTTTTTGCAATTTCGGATGATGTTTAAGAATTGTAAAAATTTCATTTGAATAAGAAGATTCAATTTCTTCCATCTCTTCTTCTTTGATTAAAAGAAGTTTATTTGCTTTTAAAAGATATTTAAAACGATTAACAATTCCAAAATACTTTTCCAAAACAGAATCATCACAATTAAAGATATCCACAACATTTCCACCAAATGGCGAAATGTTCCATCGCGCATAAACAACGTTACGATTTATATCTCCGTTTGTTTCAACAACATCCAAAACATATTCATTGATGTTACTATAGGTCCCACTATTAATTTTGAAGTTTCCCTCATAGTTCATTTTTTCAACTAGTGAAAGTATTGCACGGTTACCCTCAAAGGTTACCATAAATGAAATTTGTTTATCAATCTTTAAATTGCTTTTGCAAAGTTCAATGTTATCATATGTTTGAACTATATATTTTTCCATTGCGATAAGTTCTTTAACAATTTCTGGTGAAACAACATAATTCCCAACCTCGTTGAAATCTCCCAACATACAGCCTAAAACAGAGTGTCTTAAATTGTTAAATTTTAAATTTTCAATTTGAGCAGTATCTTCAACATAACCTAATTCACAATCCGGTTTCAAATATTGTGCCATAATTGTCCTCCTTTGCTTTAAGAATTTATTTTTTATTATTAAGATTTTATCACAAAAAAAGTTTTATAGCAACAAAAAAGACAGAAATAACTCTGTCTTATTCCTCGCTTTGAGATGCTAATTTTGCTTGTTGATCAGCAAGAGTTAACGCCTCAAGCATTTCATCGATATTTCCATTCATAAATGAATCGATGTTATATAAACTCAAACCGATTCTATGATCAGTCACACGACCTTGAGGGAAATTATAAGTTCTAATTCTTTCACTTCGATCACCAGTTCCAACTTGATTTTTACGATTTTGAGAATATTCAGCTTCTTTTTGTTGTTGATAGTGATCATACAATTTTGATCTAAGCATTGCAAATGCCTTTTCTTTATTTTGAGTTTGGCTTCTTTCATCTTGACAGCTTACAACAATTCCAGTTGGGAAGTGAGTGATACGAATTGCACTTTCTGTTTTGTTAACTTTTTGACCACCAGCGCCACTTGATCTAAACAAGTCAATACGAATATCTTTTTCGTTTATTTCAACATCAGCATCTTCCATTTCTGGCAAAATTGCAACTGTTGAAGTTGAGGTATGAACTCTACCTTGACTTTCTGTTTCTGGAACACGTTGAACTCTGTGAACACCCGATTCAAACTTGAAAGTTGCATACGCATTCTTTCCTTTAATTAATGCTTGAACCTCTTTAACACCACCAAGCTCTGTTTCTTCTAGATTCAAAATTTCCATTTTAAACTTGTGACTATCACAATACATTTGATACATTCTTAAAAGTGAATGAGCAAACAATGAACTTTCTTCCCCGCCAGCACCGCCACGGATTTCAAGGATTACATTTTTTGTGTCATTTTCATCTTTTGGAAGAAGAAGCAATTTTAATCTCTCTTCACTCTCTGCCAATTGTTCACGCAAAGTTTGTTGTTCTTCTTTAAGCATTTCACGCATGTCTGCATCAGTTTCACTTTCAAGAAGCTGTTCAGCATCGTCAAAGTCAGTTTTCATCTTAACATAGTTATCATATTCTTCCATAAGCTCAGTTAAATTTGCATGCTCTTTAACTTTTGCTTGCCAAATTTTCATATCTGCAATAATTTCTGGATTTGCAATATCAGCTGTTAATGCATCAAACTTTTCTTTTATTGCTTTTAACTTTTCAATCATAGTAACTCCTTTTAATTTTAAAATATAAATTTAAGCTTTCAAAAACAAACTAATGTTTACTAAATATTAGAACCCTGTCATTTCCCGACAAATCTTTTAAACTCTCAACCAAATTAAAATCATTGAATAATGCCATTATTAAATCTTTTTGGTCTTCGCCAATTTCCATAACAATCATTCCATTATCATTTAAATATTTTCTTAAATTGTTATGAATGATGTTATAGAATTTTAATCCCATCTCACCACCATCAAGAGCAATGTGCGGATCATTGTTTATCACCTCAAGATCCAACTCTTTCACTTCATCGCTATCAATATATGGTGGATTAGAAATTATCAAATCAAATCGGCCTTCAATTTTTTCAAACATATCTGAGTGAACAAAATCAATTTCAGCGTTATGTTTTTTAGCATTTTGTTTTGCAATGTTTAATGCTTTTGTTGAGATATCTGTCGCGGTCATCTTTATTTGGCTATTTAATTTTGTTGCAATCGCAAGACATCCACTACCTGTGCACAAATCTAAACATGTTTGATATTTATTTTGTTTTATATACTTTAATGCCATTTCAACAAGCAGTTCACTTTCCGGACGTGGAGATAAAACATTTTCATCAACCTTAAACTCCAATCCATAAAAATACGCTTTTTTAAAAATTTTATCCACAGGAATTTTGTTTTTTCTCATCTGACAAAAATTCTGAATTTGAGCTTCTTGCTCAACTGTAATTTCATCAATTAAAACCAAATCTGTTCTTTTAACATTCAAAACTTCGGATATAATAAAATCCACATCTTCTGTTTCTATCTCCAAAGATTCGAATTCATTTTTTAATTTTTTTCTTAAATCAAATAATTTTGTAATCATAATGTTTAATTATTCTCTTATCCCCTGTTTTTTACACAAAAAAAACGTGCCTCTTTTCCATGCAAAAAAGAAACACGTAAAAATTGCTATCTGTTGTGTTTTTTATTGAATTTGTCAACACGACCTTCAGTGTCCACAAGTTTTTGTTGACCTGTGAAGAATGGATGACATTTATCACAAACTTCAAGTTTAACAATATCGTTAACTTTAACACCTGGTTTTGAAGTTTTTCCAGCGAATTCTGATCCACAAGCACAAACAAATTTCACTTCCACATAGTTAGGTTGAATTTCTTTCTTCATAGTTGCTCCTTTTTTCAATACACAAACTTGTTCCATTCCAACAAATCGTCCATATTGTTATTTGCTCTATTTTTTCTTTAGCGAAATGATTATAACCCCTAAAAGTGCTTTTGTCAACCATTTTTTTAAAAATGTTTTCCATGTTTGATTAAGTTGTTTGTAAAAAATATTTAAATTTAGATAACTTTTAATAATATTCTTTTTTTATTTAAGTGAAAATTTATTTCCCGAACAAACGAAGTGGAAATTACACTTTAGTCAGTTTACTCGTAAACTTACAAACATTTGCATCGGTTTGTTTCTTTATCACATTCGGGACACTTCATTTTCTTCTCAGAGGACCTTAACCTTGTTAAAGACATTTGGAAAATCCGTTTAGTTAGTAGTGTGAATTCCAACTATTTGTTCTGCCACCAAATTTATATCACCAGCCCCAACAAATGAAATTGCCATATTTTTATGGAGCAACTTTTCCACATCTCTAACACTCTCGGCATATTTAACATTGGTGTTATATTTTTTTATTTCAAAATAAAGTTGTTTGGCAGTCAATCCTTCCGTTAGCTTTTCCCTGGCTGAATATTCCTTGTAGATTACAAGATTTTCAACATTTTTAAATGTGTCAACAAACTCTTTTAAAAAAGTCTTTGTTCTTGAATACGTGTGCGGTTGAAAAATTACTTGCATTTTTTTATTCTCTTCTTTAAACATATTTAAAAAAGCTTTTATTTCTGTGGGGTGGTGTGCATAGTCAATATAAATTTTACTATTTTGATATTCTCCAATTAGCTCACATCTCCTTGGAACACCTTCAAAATTATTGATTGCGCTGATTATTGTTTTGTCATCCACACCCAACTCTTTACAAACAGCTGCTGCCACCGCTATATTTTTTAAATTATATTCCCCTTTAATTTTTGGATTAATATTCAAATTTAGGTTTTCGACAAAGTTTATATTGTTATATCGTCTTAAAAATTTAGTGCTTTTTTCAAAGTAAACAAATCTTTTTTTTGCTTTCTTTAAAAAAGATAGAAATGCACTTCTGAGATTAAACAACGACCCATAACTATCCATATGCTCGCATTCAATATTTGTGACAACCGAAATGTTAGGTTTTAATTTTAAGAAACTTTTATTATATTCACAAGCTTCCACAACAAGATAATCATCACCAATTTTAAAGCGTGAATTTTTAACTTCTGCACCAATATGGCAAGATACTTTTTCGCCATTTTGCCTTAAAATTTCATAAATCAAACTAGACGTAGTGCTCTTACCATGCGTACCTGCAACAGCTATAACATTTTTAAATTTCGAACACATCCATCCAAGCAAATCTGATCTATCAACAATTGGAATTTTTTTGTCCTTAAGATAGTTAATGAACCTATTATTTTTAACTGCACTTGTCTTAACACATAAATCAACATTGCAAAAATCTTTATTAAATTTATGAACAACTTTGATTCCTTTTTCTTCACAAAGTTTTGTATATTTGCTTTCTTTTAAATCATATCCCCTAACTTTCACACCCATTTTTTTTAGAGCGATTGCCAATTGATGCATGCTGATTCCACCTATTCCTAAAAATAAAACTGATCTTAATAAGTATTTCATATATCTATCTATGATAAAATTTTTATTAAGGTCATTAAATCATATAAAAATCATTTGCTATTTGTCTTATTTTTGATGTAAAATATAGACAGCTACTAGATGTTACTAGTAAATCTTAAAAGGGGAAGGTGAACAGACTTGAATATTACAGACATCAGAATCAGATTGGTGACTAAAGAAGATAGCAAGTTAAAAGCAGTTGCTTCTTTCACAATTGACAACGCATTTGTTGTTCACGATGTGAAAATCATTGAAGGAACTAATGGTAACTTCATTGCAATGCCATCTAAACAAGCACCAAGTGGCGAGTACCGTGATATCGTACACCCACTTAACACTGAAACAAGAGAACAAATCAGTTCTGCTATTTTGGCTGCATACGAACAAGAAAAAGCAAATCAATAATTTGCTTAAGCGCTTAAATAGTCAAAATTGCCTGCACCCTTGCAGGCTTTTTTCTTCTCAAAATTAAATTTGTTTTCCTTCTAATTCAAAGCGCTTTTCAACAAAAAAAACGGAAATGAATTTCCGTTTTTTGTTTTTTATGCAAGGATACTATTTAAGAACATCAAGCTTATTCCGCTGTTTGATTCCCAAACATCACCAATTGAGAATGTTAAAGTTTTTGTTGCTTTATGTTCAATTCCAAACAATGTTGATTTAGCACAAATGAATGTGAATGAACCTTGGAATTGAGTTATATCGCTAAATCCATTAACAACTTTAATGAAACTGCTACCATCTGTATCTTGATAATCTTTTCCCCAAGCAAATGCTGCGCCCATTGAAGCAGATGCTGATCCAACCCCATCTTTCGCTGAGTTTATAACCACACTTTGCATGCATCCGTGATATGTGTCGTATTTATAAAGATTAAATCTTTCATCACCGGTTTCGCCATTTGCCAAACCAAACTCTGCTTTGTTTGTGTAGCTTGCAAAATCTGTCCACACTTCTCTATATTTCAAGCCATAACCTGTGAGAGAACTATTAATTGTTGCATTTTTTAAGTTTGCGCCATAAGGGAAAATTAAAGCAACTAATGAACTTCTTGTTGAATTTGTTTGACCTATGAGATTGCTTGATGCTTGAACATTTGTGATTGTTCCAGCTTTGAAATCAACAATAATTCCCGCAATATACTTATCTGCTTTAATTTCATTTTGAGAAAGCACTCTAGTTTCTGCATTATATTTTCCAACAACAACTTGATCGATTGTTGCCTTTGAATTGTTCATGTAAGCAACAACTCCTGAAGCATAGTTACCATTTAAATTTGATTGAGCAACAACCTTTGAAATTGTTCCATTGTTCATTGCAACAACACCACCAACATAGTGTTTTGCTCCAACGTAATATGTTCCAACTGATTCAATGCTGTTAACCACATTTGAAATTGTTCCATTGTTGCTTGCAACCATTCCTCCAACATAAGCAGTGTTTGTTGTGTTTGTTGAGATTGCAACTTTGTCACCCAAAATTGTAACATCTGAAATTGTTCCATTGTTTATTGCAACAATTCCTGCAACGTATGCAGTTGATCCATATTTCTTAACATCAACACTTACGGTGAGTTCTTTAATGTTACTGATTGTTCCATCGTTATTTGCAGCAACACCACCAACATAAGAATTAGTATCGGTTGAACTTAAGTTAACTGAAATTGAACCCTTAATGTTTGCAATTGTTCCGCCGTTATTTGCAACAACACCACCAGCATTTTTAACAGCCACAATTGTTGCATTGATTGTTGAATCTGAAATTGAAGTTGTTGCGCCAGTAACACCAGCAATTGTTCCTGCATTAGTTATAATTGCGTTGCCAACATCCAAACCTGAAACTGTAACATTTCTGATTATTGTGTTTTCAGCTGAACCAACAACACCACCAAAGTTTTCAATAATAGCTGATGAGAAACCTTGATAAGTAACTGTTACATTTTCAACCAATGAAGATGTTAAACTATCGCTAGACATGATTGTTCCGGCCAAAGCCCCAGCATTTGCAACATTAGCTGTTACATCTGTTACAACAATATTTAGATTTTTAATTGTGCAATTATCAATAACTGAGAATAATCCAAGATTTCCGTTTGATGAAGTTTTCAAACTTAATGTTATTGTGTGACCATCACCATCGATAATTGAATTTGAAAGTGCAACAGGAGTCCAGCCACTTGTTAAATCTACATCTGTTGAAAGTTTAATATTTTCACCATCCACATTTGAACTGAAGATATCAAGGAAAGTCTTTTTATTTCCTGCGTTGATTTCTTTTAAGTTTCTTGTTAAATATTCACTTGAAGGAGCTGCAGGATAAATGTTGCCCATTCTTAAAACAGGAAGTGAATTTTCTGAAACGTTCCAAACATAAGTTGTGTCCCAATTTGTGATTGTGTTCACATCAACAGCATAATATATGAATTCATTTGTTGAGATAACATCGCTTGCATTTGCGAAACCACGAATGAGGTATAAAGCTGAATCCACTTCGAAGAAAACTGAACGATCTTCAAACATTGGATTTTTAAAATATGTGTTGTCAAAATATGAAACCAATTGATTGTCTGTTATTTCTGAATTGTTAGAAACTCCGTTCACAACAGCAAAGTTACCAATCAAATGACGTAACATATTAGATTTTTCTGCATCAAAATCTGCACTTTTGTTAATTTCAGCAACAAATGCTGCAAAGTCGTCATCTGAACAAGTTGTGTTTGCATAAGATTGTTGAATTGAACCAACGTTGTTGCCAATCGCCAACTCTCCGGCGAAACCACCTGTTAAAGCTTTTGCATGCGCTGTGTTAATTTTAACATTGTTTGCGTAACAAGCTTGAACTGTTGATTCTTCAATTGTTCCAACAAAACCACCAATTTTAACATTTGTCAAATCTGCTTCTTCTGTTCCACATGCATTAATGATAATGTTATCTGCATATGACAATTTGATATTTCCAGCTGATCTACCAGCAAGAGCGCCAATTCTGCTATCAGATGAATTGCTTGTTATTGATGAATTTGTGACAACAACTTTTTCAACTTCACCATTCATAACACCAGCAAGTGTTCCAACATTTTTGTTTGCTCCGCTGATGTTTGCATTTGTGATGTTTAAGTTTTTAACAACACCATTTGCACCAACACTTGAGAAGAAACCAACGCTTTCACTATCAACATCTGTTAAGTTCATTGCTTTGATTGTATGACCATTTCCATTGAATGTTCCATTGAAACCTTCCCAAATTGAAGTGTTTGAGTTATAACCAATTGGTGAAAATTGAGATGTTAATGTTATGTCATTCATTAAAGAATAATGACTATCCAATCTGTAAGTTGAACCAATCTTCATAAGATCTGTTTCACTAAAAATGTAGTATGGATTTTCTTGACTGCCATTACCAATATGAACACTGATTGTGAAATCCGAATATTTTTTGTTTGATGTTCTGATAACCAAAGTTACATCACCAGCGTTTTCTCTTGAAACCACATAAGAAGAACTTGCTTCATCATATGAAATGAACTTTGTCACATCTTCGCCACCGGCATTATAATCAAACGTTGTTTTGTTTGAAACATTTGCCCTTTTGATGTCAATCCCAAGAGATTTAAGCGGAATTGTGTCTCCCGCATTGCAATATATTTCTTTCATTGAGATTGTGATAATTTCATTATTTCTCATGAAATAATAAGTGGTTAAACCAACACAAACCACCACAACTAATGAAACTAAAAACACTAAAAATTTCTTCATAACTCTTCCCCAAAACTGAATTTGTTAATCACATTATACAGCAAAACCGCTATTTGTCAATACCCTATTTTAAAAAAATCACCCTCTTAATATGACAAAAATGCGGAAAAATTTGTTGAAAATTGAAATTGTTTAGTTGTTTTTATTTATTTTTTTACTAAAATTTTGACTTTACATTGTTATAATTGTGGATATCATTCAATAACGCTTGAAGATTACTAAACATTTTATTTTTTAATATTTAAAATTTAAATCCTCAACAAAAAAGAGAACGTTTCCGTTCTCTTTTTTAGTGGAAAGATAAATAATCTAACCTGTTTAGTTTGGAGTTACATATACTTTCATGATTTCCAATCACAGCCTATTTAACCGTAATAGAACCACCTTGAATATACGCACCACTGTCACTGTCTATTGTTGAGCGATAACACTTTCCAGACATTGAAACTTTAACTGTTTCAACTAAAACTGTTTTTCTGCCATTTGGACGTCCATTTTCAACAATAAGATCATAATAACCACCGCCGTTTTTGCTCCAAATTTCGTTGAAGTTAGAAACTGTTTTTGTATTTCTCCATGAATTGAAATATCTAAATCTTGTGTAGAACTCGCATGCTCCGTTTTGATATGATAAGTACATGTTATAAGTGTAATTCTCACCATTTTCCAAATCGTTATTATAAGACACGTAAGTTCGGCTGATCACACCATTTGTTTCAAGATCGAAGTTTTTATTAATCATGTAAAGTTTGAAAATTGCCACTTCCTCATAATTTCCTTCTTTCTTCTCAACACTAACTTTTATTGTTTCAGATGTACTTCTGCAGAATACATTTGACACCTTATTTTTCTCAGTGCACTCTCTATCTAAATATAAATCTTTTGTTGCAAGCCACATTTCTTCTGTTCTGGTTACTCCCCAGAAATTTTTTGTTCCAGAAATATGTAGGCCACCATCCCAATACTGCGAAATTAATGCATAAGAACACGGTTGATACTCACTAGCCCAGCCATCATTTCCATCGTACCAAACATCCTTTGTTTTAATTCTTGTGATTTCCAATACATCTTCCGCTGTTCCCCCAGCCGGTTTATAGAACAAAGTTACTGCTGAACGATAGTCTTGTTTAGATATTTCTGTGTAGGCATAAGGTGTTCCGTCAATTGTTTGAACTTGGAAACCTCCAACATAAAGGAAATATGTGACTTTGTGTGGTACTCCTTCAGAATCATCCAATCTGTAAGTATTTCCATCGTAAGAATCTGTTATTAGACTATCATATGGATTCGTGAATGAATATGGATGAACTTCAAACATAATACCCTCTCCAGTTGGAACTGTTTCCATTTCCGCTTTATGCGTGTATGATTCATCGGCATAACCTTTAAAATCAGCATTTGTTATTTGATAATAATGCTCAACGTTTCTAATATGAACGCCGTTTTCTATTACTTTCTCAACCAACATAACATATTTTGTTCCGGCATTATCATCTTGATCATAATCTGCTGGCATTCCTGTTTCCAAATGTTTAAAGGTTGCATATTTTGTGAATGCCCCATATGAACCTGCTGCTGCATAATAAGCATTTTTCATATAGTCATAACCTTCAACGAGGCCTGTTGTATCATTGCTAGCATCATATTTAAATTTTTTATCCAAAACACGAGTTGAACTTTCTGTTACTTCCATTTCTTTACCTGGATAACTTACAATAGCCTTTGATGCATCACAAGATGTAACATGATTATCAGAAAATTCTGGTGTTTGGTCCTTAGTTAAGAACTCATAGTTCGAACCATTCCATTTTCCATAAATATAGCTATTTGCACCGGTTGAAGTGTATAGCGATTCTCTTATGCTAGCATCTGGTCTGAAGAATTCTGATGTTGGAATTTGTTCAACAGTTCCTGCAAGTGCATTGATCCAGAATGTTCCTTCATGAATAGCGTATTTTTTATAAACTGCATAGATTTTTGAGTCTTCTGTTATGCATGGAATAGTATCATTACTTCTATCACCTGTCTCTTCATTATAGAAATAGTATGGAGTTGTTGTGTATCCTTTGTATTGATCTTCATTGATATAAACAACAACATGGCTATCATGCGCAGAAACGGTGCCATCCCCATTGTTTTTAACTCTTAATAATAAATATTGTTCTGAATAGAAATCTCTAGGTCTTTGCCTTGAATGTGGCTGATACGCCATTCCACCTATAATAACATAATCATCTGATGAGTATTGAACAACACCCTCATTATATCTTATTTCACGTGAATATGTTGATGAAAGGAATCCTGTTCCTTGATATTCAACTTGTTTATAGAAGTCTTGTGAGTTTGATTTGTTTAAATCTATTCCCATAACAACTACACCAAATAAAGCTGCTATGATTGCGATTTGTGTAAACACCTTCATTGCTTTAAAAGTTTTCCAAATAAATTTAATTGCAGCCCCAACTTTTGACATTACCGATGCAGCTGCGCCCAGAATTATTGAACCATAACCAGCTGTTATAAGGCTGACTATGATAAAGAATACGGTTACTACAAAATCCTTAACTGCTTCTTTTTTCGGATCGAACTTACCTTCTGGCAACTCATCAGCTCTTCCATCCATTCTAAATATTGACCCTGAACTTGCCTTGTTATCATTCGTCATGTTTATTGTTTTAATGAACATAACTTTGTTATCTTCACCTTCATCTTCATATGTTTCAAATATGAATCCAACCTCTTGAAGAGAATCATAAGTATGTTCTCTTGTTCCTTCTAATACCTGCTTAGCATCCTTTTGATAACCAAGAACAGCAAATAATTCTTGTTTCTTTTTCTTCGTCCCATATGTTGTGTTCCAGTTTTTATTTGTCATGAGACATTCATTCAAAGGATCTGGCACTGGTTCAGCAATATAGGTTGATGCATAAATTAATGGTTCTCCAGCAGTTCTTTCATACATTGTTCTTTCAATTGAATCCCCATTAACATCAACGAGTCTGATATTGCTTGCATCATAAATTGTTGCAATTGAATCCCATTTTGGATTAACTCCATCTGTTTTGTTTTCAATATCATCCATCGTTATGCAACGTTGAATGGTTTTTGCAATTGTATATTCTTTTGCCCAACCGCTTGCTTTGTTTGTGAACAGATTTGTTTTTCCATCTCCATGATAATCCGCATTTTTTGAACCCGAAATGTTGAAACTATCCATATTTATATAATACGCTTGTGCATATAAATCTATTTGATTTTCATTTTCAAGTGAGTTAAATACGGTTGAACCTTCAACATAGTTGCTGTTTTCAATCACATTAATTGTGAACAACTTGTTGTGATTGCCTTCAACAGTTATTTCCATTCCAGATTCACGCTTAGCAGATTTAAGCATTCCAATTAATGCACCAAAGTTATCTCTTTCATCGTTACCAGAAACAACAACAGCATCTGTTCCTGCAATCATTGTTGGAGCATCATCAGCTGTTCCAGCTTCGCCATCAGGTCCATCGTTGTTCCAATCACCTAGATTACCTTTGATTGAGGCTATTCGAGCATAATTTTTGCCAACTTCAGCACGACCAATCAAGCCACCAACATAATAACTCAAGTTTGTTGAAATCGTTATGTTAACCTCTGCCTCACTTGATGAAATGTTAAAGGCTTCAATTGTGTTGGCATCTGTTTTTCCAGCAAGTCCACCAACATACATTGCACCAAGTCTTGATTGCAATTTAATTTCTGAGTTATAACCCTTGAGATTTTTGTTGTCTAAAACATTTAACATTTCTCCTGAAACGTAATCAACGTAACCAACAATTCCACCAACATTATATCCACCATCAACCAAGTTGTTGGTTCCAAGGAGCATTGGAACATCCATGAAGTTCTTTGTTCCTTCAGTGTTATTTCCTGAATATCTATAAACACCCAAATATGTTCCAACATTTATTCCGAGTTGTGCTTCGATGTTGATATCTTTTATGTAGTTTTTAGCAATCGCTTTCTCGCCTGTTGCAGCATCTGCTATTTTCCCCATTGATTCAGTGTCGATTGTTCCTGCAAATCCACCGAAACCTGTTTTGACGTCTGAAAATTTTAATTTGTTAGCCAAGTTAGCAGGTTTTGATAGATCAAAGAAATTTTTAACACTATCAAGGCTATTGCTGTCACCAACTTTGACATCCATCATGTAGTTACTGATTGTTGAAATTGCTTCAATTTCTCCCAAATTCTTTCCAAAAGTTTCTTCGGTTGAAGCAACACAAACTTCATTAATGGCATTGTGTGTTACTGATGAATTGTTTATTGTTCCAACAACTCCACCTACACCTGTTGGAGTTATTGTTTTTGCTGTTATTTTTGTTTCGCCAGTAACGTTGTTTACTTCTGTTATTTTAAGATCATAGTAAACACCTTTAACAACTGTTTCTTCATCCTCAGATTTGTAAACATAGTTTTGATCTATTTGTGCAAGTTTGTCTGCCAAACCGATCAAACCACCAACATTGGTGTTTCCATAAACATTTGCCATTGTGCTAACTTTTAGAACTTTTGATTCATCAGCCAATCCAACCGCTCCACCAACGTTAATTATTCCGTAAACTTCGCCCGCATTTTCGTTGCTATCTTTTGTTGCGTGAAGTTTTTTGTTTGATGAAAGCCATATAACATCATCATTTTCACCTGCCTCATCAACAGAATTGTGTTCAGACACTCCCGAAGAATTTTCCAATTTTGCAAGATCTCCAGAAAGGTTTCCAACAATTCCTCCAACATTTTGATAACCTTTGATTATTGCATTGTTTGTTACATTTGTGATTTCTGCATTTTTAGCGTAACCAACAACACCACCAACGTTAATAAATCTTGTTATCTCTTTTGTTCCGTTTACGTTTGTTATAATTGTTTCTGAGAATGTGTTATCCTCTTTAAAGTCTTTTTCGTTTACAAGGTTTGCAACCTTTGTTCCTTCTGCAAGCATTCCAATAACACCGCCGACATTATATGCAACACCTTTTTCTTCATCGATTATAATTTCGTTCTTATTTGTTATTTGAACTGAACTTTCCCCATCAAATCTTCCAAAGATTCCACCAAAGTTGCGATACTTCATTGAATCATCATCTGAACCTTTGATGATAATTTGAGCAAAGTCCATGTCTTTTAGCAACTCATCTGCAAATGTAACATCGTTGTAGATGTTTCCTTTCATGTGTCCAACTAATCCACCAACATTTGTTGTTCCTTGAAGTTTTATTAACACTTCAGGTTTTGGGACATTAATTTTAACACCGCTTCCAGTTCCATCGTCTTCAATGTAACCTATTAATGAACCAAGGTTTGGAATTGCGTTTGAAGTTATTGATATTTCATTGATAGATTGTGAATCAACTGTTAAGCTTGAATTTTTTAAGCTTCCAACCAACAGACCAATACCCATTGTTGTTGTTTCATATTCAAATGTTTCACCGCCAGCATCATTATTGCATGTTACATTAACTTCTGAAATTGAATTCATGGTGAAACTTGTAACTTTTAAATCAGCATTTTGTGAGCCTGCAAGTAAACCGAAATGTTTGTTGCTTCCGCGCGTTAAGAACTCAACTTTTCCAGCTTCAGATGTCATTATGAAATCATTCACTTCTGTTGATGCATTCACTTGTGCAACAATTCCACCATAATAACTTGTGTTGAATTGTAATAATGTTCCACCAAAGCAAACTGTGATGTTACTTATTGTCAATTTGCCGGTTGGATTATTTGCATCAACATATTCTGTTTTGGCAACAACGCCACCAATCATTGTGTTAAATTCATTGCTTCCTACGTTTGTGAATATTGTTATTGTGTTGTCACCACCAATGATTTCAGCACCTAATGACTTACTTTTCATTGATCCAACAACGCCACCTGTGTTTTCACAACCATTGAAGTTAACAAAATAATCTCCGCTAACCAACTCAATTTTTCCATCTTCCAAAGTTCCGGCAATAAGTCCAACATAATTACCGCCTTCGAAAATCATTGCTGGAGTGTTATCTTCAGTTTTGTTGCTAAATAAAGTAATTTTTAAATACCCCTCAACTGTTCCAAACAATCCACCCGATGTTGAACTAGAATCAATTGTTATCACTGAATTTTCAACAAACATCACATTGTTAACATAAACATTTGCATTGTCTTCCATTGTTGGAAGAATGTTTGTTCCAAATGCACCACTTGATGAAAGATTTGATAATCCTCCAAATTTGATATCACTAAAGTATGCTTGGTCAATATTTGCAAACAAACCTTTCTCACCCAAATTTGAAATTGTTTTTGATTTGTTTAAATTCAAGTTATAATATTCGTTCGTTACAAACACACCACTGAAACCATATTCATCTGGATTTGCAAAGTTGTTTACTTCTCCATATGTTCCAATTGGTTTCCACGCTTTGTTCAAACCATTCATGTCATAGATAACAACATAGTTTCTGCTTTTATCTAACAAGTTTTGGATTGAAGTTAAAACTCCCAAATGAGGAATTTTAAATGCATCCAAATACTCTTGATTTGGTGCTCCGACACCATTAACAATTTTTTGATATCTCTCATCCAAAGTGTCAAGATTTTCATTTGTTATTCCTGTTCCTGTTGGAAGTTGATTTTTTATGTCATTAACAATGTTACCCATCAACTTGTTAATTCTATAAACCGGATAGTTATAGTTAAACCCAAAGAACGATTCTGGATCAGCCACTCCATCCTTATTTATAAATCCATAAGAAGAGTCAACAGAAACACGCCATTTTCCTTTCAACAACTCAGCGCCTGTGTCTTTTTTTATGTTAGACATTAACTCTGCAGTTGAAATTGGCATTAATTTTGCATGTTCTTCTGCTTCCTTTGCTTCCCTTTCTGCCTGTGTTGCACCATCATATTCTTTGTGATTATATTCAATATCTGAATATGAATCAATAAAGTTGTTTTCACCTGAGATATTACCACTGGCATTGAAAGCGTTGCCATCTTCTTTGATTTTTGTTACAACACCAGCCATATAGTTATTATAAACATAACCTTCATTGAATTGAACCACAATTCCTGCTGCTGTTGAATTTTCGTTTTCAATATATCCTGTGAAATAATTTGAAACAAGTTTTCCACTATTTGCATAAGTTATTCCACCAAGATTTGCACTTACTAATTTGTTTATTTCAGCTGTTGAATAACAGTTTGAAATTATTCCTTTATTTGAACATGAAATTAATCCGTAGTTTCCTGAACCGCTAATCTCAATTGCAGTTCCTTGAACTGAGCAGTTGAATATCACGCCATTGTTGATTCCCGCGATAATACCAACGTTTCCATTTGAAGAAATTGGTTCATTGATAACAATATTCATATTTGAAATTGCAGAATTTTTTCTAACCGCTGAAATTATTCCAAAGTATGTTCCATCAATATCATAATCAACAATTGGATCAATTTGACTTAATGTTCCAACTTTGAATGCATTTTCATATGTTACATCCTTGCAAATTAAAATTCCATATAATGCATTGGTGAATGTTGGAGTTTTGCCATCTGCGTTTGGTTTTAACAAATAATATTTGTAATTATCTTGATCGAACGTTGTGTCTGAATTAATTTGTTCAGGACGCATTGCAGATCCTTCAATGTAATCATATTTATTTCCGCTCACCTTTTGGATTATTCCATAATTCATCATATCGTCGTTTAGAGATGTTTGATATGGCATTCTCACATCATCCGGCGAATAAACCACAAATTGATTCCAAATTGAGTTTTCACTGCCATTTTCTGTTCTTAATTTTTCTTGCCAATCTTTGTTGTTAAACATTGTTTCTGCTGAAAGGTTGTTACCCAAAGGATTGGAATTTATATAGTTTTCATCAATACAAAGTGAATAATCACTTGAATAGAAAACGCTATCCTTATTGAAATTAACAACTTTTGGATCTTTGATTTTTCCAACCAAAGCGCCAGTGCCTAATTTTGTTAAACCTTTGCCCTCAACTTGATCTGGCAACACACTTGAAATTGTGTAAGAATTGAGAACGTCAATTCGATCACCTTCTTGTTGTGCTATTAATCCAATTAGACCTCCTGCTAAAATTTCAACACTACTATCACCAGCTATTGGAACAATTCTTCCCCATGAAGTTGAATATGAAATTTCTGCTTTGTTAACAGAACCAATCAATCCACCAACATATAGGTTTGTTGTGTATGTGCTTCCTGCATAAATAACAACATTTGATGTTATTTCTTGCAAATTAACAATTTCAGTTGATTGAATTCTTCCAACTGCTCCACCAGCATAAAGGATTGGAATTGACACTTCTTCTTTATCTGTATTGATTTCACCAATGAATAAACATTCTTTCATTGTTGCTTTAAGATCAAGTCTACCTGCACCTGCAGACATTACAACAGCCATAGGTCCCTTAACTTCTAGTTTGTCTGAACCCTTAAATGTTGAAATGTTGGTTGAAGCATTACAATTTGAAATTCCAGAAGTTGATGTTGGGTTTCCTAAACTATAATATCCAACAAGACCAGCAACTAAGATTTCACCGCTCTCATCTTGTTTTGTTGTACCAACGAGATTAATCTTTGTTAATGCATCACATTTAGAAATCATTCCATCTTTAGCCCAGGCAGTGATTCCGCCGATTGCCAATCTGTCTTGATCGAATTCGTTTGCCTTCACATCTATGGTGATATACTTATAATCTTCACCACCCTCATATTTAAGATCACCAACTTTGTTGTTTGATATTGCAACAATATCTGCTTTACCAACCGAGCCACCAATATAAACATCTTTTTCGTTGTTTTGATCAATTGTTAAATCAAATGAGGTTATTGAGCTGTTTCCAGCAAGAGGAACACCAACTTGTGTATTGTTAATAACCGCAGTTCTCTCTCTAACCTCTTCTTCTTTTCCGTCAACTTTAATTGTTGAGTTTGTTTGAGCAAAACCAGCAGTTCCACCAACATAAACAGCATCACCAACAACACCTTTAATTGTTGCTCTCACTTTTCCAGAGAAAACAGTGTCTAAAATGTTTGTGTTGGTCATTTCTCCAACAATACCACCAAATCCTCCAATTGATTTATCTGAGTCAATTATATATCCTTCTAAACTAATGCTAGGATCAACACAGCCTCTAACTTCAATGTTTGAGATCAAAGAATTTGTGTCTTTACAAGTTAATGTGCTAACCATTGTAACATTTTCAACAACACTCAAATCAATTGGTTGCCATTTGAATTCAATGTTACTTAAAGTTGCATTAAAGGTTTCTTTGAAGAATCCTGTTGTTTCATTTGCTGTTTTAGGTTTTAAAATTACTGTCACAACAGGGCGAGTGCTATCTCCTATTTTTTCTCCTATGAGAGTTCCCATAAATCTTCCAGAAACAATCCAGTTTGAATCTTCCTCTGTAACAGTTATGTTGTCAACAATCCTAAATTTACCATAAGGATTGTTTTCAAGCATTTCAAAATCATCTCCATCATAAATGTTAATATAATTATCCACCAATTTGTCGTTTAAAAGTGGAAAATATTTTTGTTCGTTTAATGTCCAGTGTTTAATTATTGCCCAACCAGCAAACACTTCTTGGAATGACACAATTTGACTTGGATCTTCAACCATAAATAGTCTGTGTAATTCAAGTTTAGATGAGTCATTGCTTTCTTCCGTTTTATTTTTAACAACACTGTTTACATCGTTGAGATAATTAATTGTTCCAGCATAAACGTAAATTAAGTTTTGATTGTTATTGCTTGCAATTGAATCCGCATCAAAGTTTGCAACAACATAATCAAACACCACATTATTTTGTTCGTTGAGTTTTTCATTGTCCAAAATTATTGTTGAATAAGTTGATTGAATATTTGTTGGTTTTGGTTCATTATTTACAATTGTGTTTTTTAATTTGAATAGAGCTTCATATTCACTAATCACTTTATTTCTTTCTGGAGAAATATTGTCAACTTCATAAGCCGCACCAATCAAACCGCCCGCATATGTCAATCCACTATGGAAATTCACAAACGGAATTGCATATGAATATGAAATTGTTGAAGCAACGCTCACACCCAACAATCCACCAACTGTTGATCCTGAATAAATGCTTGCTTTACTATATGATGCAACAACTGTTGATCCAATTCCAACACCAATCAAGCCACCCACATATTTATCGCCTTGAAGAAGGCTCATGTTTCCAACTTTTGATGTTTGAATTTTAGCGTCTTGATCAAGGTTATTTAACGATAACACGTAATCCCCATAAGCTGTGTCGTAATCAAATTGAGTGTTTTCTTCAGCAGCAACCTGTGATGCCACGATTCTTCCAAGAGAAACACCAAATATTCCGCCAGCAACTTCACTTCCATGAATCATATCGTTTTGTCCAACAAAGTAACGAAGTTTAAAGCTTGTTGTGTTTGCACTTGCATAACCCGCAACACCACCTGCATAAGATGCTAAAATGGTTGCTTCAGGTTGTCCGTCTAATGTTTTTGGAGTCATCTGATCGCCTCTAACGTCAATAAATTGAACGTTATATTCAATTCCTGCTCTGCTTGTTAAATCAAGCACACCGGCAACACCACCAACATATGACAATTTTTTTGCGTACAATGCGTAATTATCTTCTCTACCAAGATCTTTATAGTCTCTTTCATTGTAGTACAATGCGCTATTTCTAACACCTGTTTTAACTCTTAAATTTGTTTCAATTCCATAAATCAAGCTGTTGCCAGTAACCAATCCAGCAACACCACCAACAAAATTACTTCCTGTTAATGTTGTGTTCTTTCCAACAAGATTTATGTTAATAATTGCTGAGTTATTAATTCTTCCAGCCAAACCTCCTGAATATGTTGCAGTGGTTGTACTGAATTGTTCGTCTGTTTTTGGAGTTGCGAAATTAAGATTTAAGTTCTTAACATACGCATTTTCAATTTTTGCAAACAAACCAATTTCTTCAACGACAGCATCTTCAACATCCAAATAAATTCCATTGATTGACATTCCGTTGCCTTCAACACTTGTTGTTGCCAATCGTGAACCCAATGTGAATTTCGTTCTTGTTTTTATTGCCTTTTCATCGTCGTTAAAGTTTATGTTGTTGATAAATCTAACAAATCCAACAAATTCGTTTTCGCTGTTTAAATGTGATGTGAAAACATTGTTAAATTCGTCAACACTGCTAATTGTGTGTGGATTATTTTCGGAACCCTCACCATAAGATGATGCATTTGTTAAAACTTTATCACCAGCTGGAGTTTCAACAACAAATCTATATGAGTGTGCAACAATGTTTGCATTCATAAGTTCAGGAAGAATTCTTCTTTTTCCATCTGTTGTGTAGTAAGACCAAATTCCTTGTTCTCTTTCAAGTTTTGAATTTGTTAAAACAAATGCAAATCCAATTAGATTTTCACTATTTTGGAAGTTTTCTCTGTTTAATGCCTTTGCATAATCCTTATCTCCATCTGTGTAAGGATTGTCGGTTTCTGATCTCATCAAATAGTATGAATTTTCAATTGTGCCAGTTGACAATAGAACACCAGCATTACTAACACCAACAAAAGGCTGTTCCGCAAAGCTATCAACCGAACCAGAGTTCATTGTTGTTGCTGCATAACTTTCCACAATTTTTCCACTATTGTTATAAACAAAACCAGAAATATATGCAGACAAAGTTTTTAATTCTATATTTGAATATGAATTTGATATTGTTCCAGTGTTGTTATACGCAAATCCTGAAACGATACCATTTCCTTTGTTGTCGACAACATAACCTTTTGAATAAGGTTGTGAACTTGAGATTGTTTGTTCATCGGCTTTTGCATAAGAATATGAAATTGTTCCTGAATTGTTTCCAACAAATCCTGAAGTAATGTTTGTTCTTTCATTTGTCGAATAGTTAATTAAATTGGTGTTTGCAACATAAGATGTTGAAATTGTTCCACCATTCACACCAACAAAACCACCTGCCACAATTTCAAATGGGTTAACGGTTTTTTCATTTTCTTGCATTTTGTTGAAAATTTCAAAACTCAAACCACCAGCATTAACTTCACTTGTTCTTTCCGAATCTTTGCTCGCTGTTACGCGAGTGTAACTTTCACGACCAACACGTGAGTTTGTTATTATTCCATTGTTTTCACCAACAAGTCCACCAAATGTTACTTTCGCAGAACTTGAAACAATAAGCGAAACAACTTTATCATTAAGAGTGAGATTCATAACATCACAGTTATAAATTAATCCACCATTGTTTCTTGCAACCAATCCACCAAAGTTTACAGTTGTAATGTCGTTGTTTAATGCAAGTGTTCCCTCAAAGTCGCCATAGTTAACAATAATGTTCTTCAAAATTGTTTGACGAGTTATTTGAGTTTCTGTTTGCTTGTCTTCAACTTGGTATGTTCCAACAGTTGCAAATAGGCCATAGTCTGAGTTGTTTGTGTCAACTTTAAAACTCTTGATTGAAATAACTCTATTGTTACCATCAAAACTACCAATTGCTGTTGTGATTGGAACAACATTTTCAAGAGTGATATCGTTCATAAGAACATAATGTTCACCTTCTTTCAAATTCCATGATCCTGAACTTGAATTATAGATATCTTCTGCCGAATGGATTAGAACCTCAGTTTCTTTTTCTTCAGCATAAATATTTATTGTAAACGTAAATTCAAGAACTTTCCCTGTTTTGCTGAAATCAACAACATAGTCGCCATTATTAGTTTGAACATAATTATAATGAATCTCTAATTTAACCAAACTTGAGAATCTTTGAACACCGGTTATTGTGATTAAATTGTTTATAAATCCAACTTCAAATTCTGGGTGCATTTCAAAATCTGCAAATGTTAAATTTCCACCTCTATAGAAAGAGAACATTTTAGCAAGAACTGTTAAAGCATCTCCCTTGTTTTGAGCATAGTTTATCAATTCATCGTAAATCACATTGGACAAATCATTAACAGCATTATCTGTTGTGAATGCCAAAGTTACATTTTCTGTTTTTTCAAGCGCAATATTTTTGCTATTACTGCTTGTCAAGCCGGCAACTGCAACAGAATTTAAGATATAATCTGTTGAGCAGAAAGTTATTGGATCTGTGGATCTGGTTATTAAATCCCCATCCTTTGTTGTTAGTGATAAGCTTGCTGATAATTTAAATGATGTTGGAATGTCTGCAGAAACATTCAAAGAAACAATCATTGAATATGAATCATCATTCTTATCATAAATAACATCTTTATAACCATTACTTAAGAAATATGAAACATAGTCACCTATGAAATAAGAATCTCCAGAAACCTTTTTGATTATTACTTTTCGATTTTCCAAATAGGTTTTTGTTCCATCACCATTGTCAATTAACTGGTAGTCATATCTATAATCACCAGTATATTGAACAACACCATTTACATCATAAACAATTTGACCATCAACCATTTCTGGAGTTAAATCCCAATCGATTGAAATGTTTGGATCTGAGTTGAATTGATATCCTCTAACTTTAAGTTTAACTAGATTTTCTGAAGTGCCCTTTTGAATGAGATATTTACCTTCAGAAATTGACTTTTCTTCATCGTATGAGATTTTAACATCTGGAATATATGTTGTTATTAAATCTTTGGTTCTCTTAACAACTTTTCCATCACCAGTTTCAGCATTAAGTTCAACCGACAAACTTCCTTCTAAGCCTGTAAAATGTTCTAATTGAATATAAAGACAAATAACACCATTATAAACAAGTCCTTCATTATTAATTGCCGAAACAAGTCTCAAATTCAATGTGTCACCATCTTGATTTTCTGCAAATTCACCCATTAAAGTTGAGAATACTGTTGTTGCCCCACGTTGATCAAGAACCAATTGAGTGAATTTTAATTGAACATTTTTTGAAAGTGAAGGAACAAACAATGAGCTTGTTTTAATTGTTGCCTTTGTGATGTTTGAATATGTTGGTTCCATATATATCATCATCACATTTCCAAGACTACCTGGTTCAACAATTGATGTTTGAACATCGTCGTTTGTAACAATGCTTGTGTAATCAGTGTTAACTTTTAAGGTTTCAACCTTATAGTTTTCAATTCTAACAGTTGAAAGCGCTGTTGGTTTAATTAAAATTTCCATTGGATATGATTCATTGTTAACTTCGCTTTCATTACTATACGCATAAATAAATAAATTAAATTTGATATTTTCTTTAATATATCTATAATTACGATAATCCTTTAACTCTAAAGTAACATTGTATCTATATCCAATTATTTTTGAATCGTTTTCTGTTATTTGAAGTGAGCTTATAATTTTGCAATTAAATAATTGAACAAATTTTTCAAGATTATTAACGCGAAGCAATTCTTCAACTTGAGATAATCCTTCAACAATTTCAAATCTAATAATAATATAATCTGAATCAGCAGAAACGTTCTTTATTTCACCATTATCACCAGTTAAATCAATTGAAACAGTTTCATTAATTGTTGAATTCTTTTGTTCTTCCAAAGTGCTACCATATTTTGAAGCGTTAACATAGTCTGTTGTTAATGCAACATTGAAATTCAAATCATCGTTTGTTGTAAATTCTTTATAGCCACCATCAATACTAATGCTCTTTGCTGCATTATACAAATTCACCCTTAAGGCAACTTCACCAAGCGAAATTCGACTATTAACATGATTCAAACCTTCATTCGAACCAAAATATTCAGGTAAAATGAAAAGTTCAAATGTAACAACTTCATATTCATCTGGCTCAATTTTTTCACTATCAGACAAATCATCTCTGATTTTAAGTGTTATGCTTTCGATTGACGATGTGTCAACAGCCAATTTTGTATCAACATCTAATGTTTTTTCCAACTTTAAATATTGTCCAATCCCAGAAACATCAAACAATGATGTGTAATTCACTCCTGAAATTTGATTTTTTGTGCCAAGTGAAATGATTTTATTATTTTGACCAGTGTATGTGTTAATTTCATACTTATATCCAGTTTCATCAACTTGATAAATTGAACTAGAACTTAATGTTAATTCTGTGAACAAGCTTTGTGTGTAGAATGCAACATAAAGTTCAATATCTGGATTAAACACTGAATAAATTCTAATTAAAATTGGAGTTGAACCGCTTACTCCAGTGAATACAATTTGTTTGCTTTCATTGAAATAAGCATACAAATGTCCCTTGCCATAAATTTCAAAGTCGTAACCACCTTGTGCATATTCTGGCAATTTTTCAATATTTAATAATCCATCATCATTATATGAACCATCTGGATTTCGAGTGCTAAAAATGTTTCGAGTGTTTTCTTCTGTGTTTCCGTTAATGTAGTTAACAATTACTGTTTCAGCAATTAATGATTCATAATCAGCATAGTTGAATTCTTTAACATACGTTGAATCTATTTTTGAAACATAACTTTCATTAATATCTGCAGTGATTGAAAGCGGTTTAACAATTTGAAGAGGCTCAACTTTAGTAACTCCACCATTGTCCCACACTTTGTTTAGATAAGGGAAGAAGAAATTAATTCCACTAATTCTAACAACGTTATAACTTTCTTCGAGTTCCCAATCAGAAAGTAAAACTCCTGTTTTGGTTACAACAAAGTTTTCCCATTCGTCAGCTTTGAATTTAACATAAATTTTTCCATCTACGTAAGATTCTGCCTTTTCATAATTTCCGCCGTTATTGACATAAATGTTTGTCCAAATTGTTGTGTTTGCATCAACAACAAAAGTGTCATCTATATAATCTCCAACATCAATATTTTCACCATTGATTTTTGCATTAACAACACTATAGTTAGTTTTATTTTGACCAACAGTTCCATCAACATTACCAATAAAGTAAGTTAAAGATTCAGATCCGTTTGAAGTTAAATTGATTGAACCTGTTGATTTGATGTTTGCAACAACAAATGAGTTATTAATAGTTGTACCTTCTGCATTTGCCACCAAACCAGCAGTTGTTGTTCCGTTTTGAATTGAATAGAATGTTTCATATGTAAATGTTGCTTCGTTATACACAGTATCAACAAAACTCTCAACACTTGAATTGACGATTGAAGCATTTTTTGAACTAGCAACAATACCACCAACCTTTGATTTTCCTTCCACACAACCTAGGATGTCATATGCACCATTTTTAAAGCTTGTTATTGCTGAAACATATTTAACATAATCAATAATTGTTTCATCTGCCTGCCCAACAATTCCTCCAACTTCAATGTTGTTTGATGTTGATTTAACATCTAACGATAAAGCTGTTGACAATTCAACCTTGTTTCCAGCACCTGTTGATAATCCAACCAACCCACCAACAACACCATTTGGAGATACAGCGAGATATTCATTTGAAACAGCCATTTGACCGCCAACCAACATTCCTGAAACTATTCCCATGTTTTTACCAGAGATAGTACCAATATGAAGATTTGTTGATCCTGCTGTGTTGGTGTTTTCAACAGACAAGTTCACTATTGCATCAAATGTAAATTTGTCTAAACTTTCTTTTCCAACATATCTACCATTGATTGTTGCATTTGGATTATTTAGCCCCGCAAACAAGCCAATATTATATTCACCACTTTCAACGACTAAATTTAATTTATCATTTGAAAGTACGCGTGAAGCATTTATCACTTTATTGTTCTGTCCAACAAGTCCACCGAAATTCACACCATTTGAAAGCGAAAGATCACCAGATTTAATTTCAACTGTAACATTGTTAATTGTGCCGCCGTTAACACCAGCAACGATTCCAACATTTCCACCAGCGAAACTTGATTCAAATTCTGCTTTTATATGCAAATTTTTTATTATTGCATCTTCACCCAACCAAGCAAACAACCCATAAAGATCACCATGTGTTGCATCGTTTGCAGATTGTCTTATTTTCATATTTATTGAATAGTTTTCGCTTAAGCTTCCACCACCAACCAACATTTTGATATTTTCACCATTCAAACTACCCTTGAATTGTGAAACATCTGTGCCAATCACACCAATAGGAGCAATGTCAACCTCACCTTCTTCACCAAGGTTCGCAGCCAAAACAAAATTTTTATCTAAGTTGTTATTGATTGATTTTAAGTCTTCAACAGACCTGATTGTAAATTCTGACCCAATTTCACCATCTTCAACTCTTATTGTAATTTCACACTTAGTATCAAAATGACTTTCATCAATCAAAATACTATTTGGATCATACTTTAATTTGTAAGAATCTTTTGTTACCAAAACAAGTTTAAATAAACCACCACCATTTTTCTTGATTGCACTAATATTAACAATTCCATTATTAAATGAAACCCCAAAGAATGTGTTATCAATTGGCAAAGCAACAGCCTTACCATTCGCATCCTTAACAAGTTGACCATTTGCATCTGTTTCATATCTATATAAAATATAGGTAAGCGCAGAATTGGCATCATCAAAACGCAATTTGTTTTCAGGAACGTTCAATGTTTCGAATCTTATATTTGCATTAAAACTCTTTTCAACTCTTCCATCTTGTTCTTTAACATTCATAAATGAAAGTGTCAACTCAGGAACAATGTTTTCATTCTCATCAACATATAATGATTTTCCAGAAACAACAATTCCTTTTGCTTTGTCAATTTCAACAATTTTAACTTCAACGCTTGTTGAAACATCAAAGCTTTCACCAAATTTCAATGCGGTTATTGTTAAAACGATTTTGTTTAAATCGATAGAATCTTTTAACTTAAGAGTTATTGAGCCCTCGAGGAAGCTCTTATCTATACTTTGAATTCCATCAAATAAGTATAACAAACCATTTGATATTATATCGATTGCTTGTCCGCTTTTTGAAAGGAAAGTTAATTCCACATCAGCCATATACGCATTGGAAATATTATTACTAACCCTAATTTGAGAAATGTTGTTTATTTCAACATTTTCTGAAGCGTCATAGAAAACAATCTTTTCAACAGGCATTCCATAATTTGATGTGAGAGCTCTCAATGTTATTGTTGTTGAACCAGCCTCTGTGTAGTAAGGATTTGAATAAGCAATTTCATTTCTAGTTACATCAACATCTAAAATACTTATTGGGTCATAAACCGCAACTTGAACATCGATTGTTTTCCCTTTCATTACAATCACTTCATATTCTTCAACATGGAATAACACGATTAATTTTAAGATATGTGTGTAGCCAGCCTTTTTAGCATAAACCTCAAACGAGTTGTTTGATCTCTTGCTGTAAGTTAAAGCTCCAGTGTTAAATTCATCACCAGTTATTGTTGTGTCATCTTCCAACTCAATACCAGCAATGGTATCTGTTCTGTCATTATAAACATCTAAAACTTCAAAATTAACATATTCACCTTTCACTAATGCAAAGTTTAGATAACCATTATCAACTTCAGCAGGCGTAAACTGCTTAACCCCTCTTTCAACTGGTTGAAGCGTAAGTCTTTCTTGAGCATCGTTAGACATTAAATATACAGCTCTAGCAAGCAATTCTTCCCTAATTGAAATCAAATTATCGTTAACGAAGATAGAAATTCCAGCTGTTGTTGCAAAATTTGCAGCAATTTGTATTTTATAGATTCTATATTTTTGACCGCTTGGCATCACACCACTTTCAAAGGTGTGGGCATCACTTAATAAAAATTCAGTTGATCCGTTTAAAAACTTGAAATTTTCATTATTAGACATCAATTTGATTGTTGATGCTTCAAGACTGCTTCCTGTATAATAAACCTTTGGATAAATAAATCCATTTTCAGCATTGACATACATTTCATCAACAACAACATCTGATCCAAGGTCAAGATTTTGAACAAATTCAAACCTATCAGCTGTAACGATCTTATTTAATTTATATGTAACTGTGATATATTCCCTATCACCAACAGCAACAGTTTCGCCATTATAATAGTCCGGAGAAGACAATGTTTTAATTGTTAAGATTTTTTCACCAGAAACACCGGTTTTGAATTTAACAAAAATTGTTGAATTGTTTAAAACTTCATTTCCCGACTTTATTTCATTGCCCTTTGAATCTGTTATAAATAAACTGTCATTTTCAAATTCAAGAGTTAAAACACTCGAAATGTTCACATTTGGATTTGGAGCCAACTTTAACACTAAGCCTTGATATTCAGAATTGGCGGTTTCATAAATGGTTGCCCCCACCTCATCACCATCTGATAAATCCATAACATCATTGATGGTTATACATGTTGGCATAACACCCTTTCTAATACGAAACTCACTAGCTAATGTTCCGATCGCGTTTTGATAGAAGTTTAATCCATTAATTTCATATCTAACAAGGATCTCATTTATTAACACATCCCTATTAACTATTGAAAACTCGAAAACATCCCTGCTTTTCTTTGTGATATAGAGACCATTGATTCCCAACTTATCCCCATTATTTTCTTGATTATCAAAATTATATTTTTCATAAATTCCTTGTTGAGTCTTTACGTAAATTGCTGTTTCAAAGAACGCCTTGCCACCATAAACATCAATCTCAGTGGCATATAGACTATCTCTTAAATCTTCAGCCATCCTAACAAGAACTGTAGACCTTGAATATTTATCGCCATTTTCATAAATATTAATCTCGTTTACAACATCTTTGTTTGGACCACCATCATTAACAAATTGCAACGAAGGAGAGCCAACATAACTTTCAGTTAAATACACATCAAACAATGCATGTATTTCATCCGCAGCATCCACAGCCCCATCGTGATATGCCGACACAGCCTTTATTCGAACAACATTTGCTTTGAGAGTGTAATAGAAATTTGTGTTGTGAATCTTTAAGAACACATCATCAACAACACCAACATACGAAGCAGCGCTTTCAGCATCCACATCAAGACAATACAAATCACCTTGATAATGACCGATTGAATCAACCATATAAATAACTTTTGTTTGATTTGTTAAACCTCTTGGTTCAAAAGTTAAATTGTCCAAATTCGCAAGATTTAAAACCCCCTCCAATGTTGTTGCGGGTTTATAATCCAAATTTGCAGTGATTGATTGAAGCTCTCTAGACACGACTAATGAAAATTCAAAGTTTCTTCCAGACTCTGCCTCATATATTTTAAACATTGAGTTAACATTTCCGTTCATACCAATTTCAAAAACTTGATTTGATGAAACCATTACAGAAGAAAAATCCAACCCCTGAGTTGATGTTGGAGAAACACTGATTAAATCAATATCCTTTTCTTTAACATTCAAAACTTCAATCTTGATGTATATTGATGCATAACCTTTATCAAAAATAAGAGAAGTTCGCTCTCCTCCATCATAAACATCATTCGGATTGTAGTTCAATGAAATACCCTCAGTTCCATCATACCACTGCTCAGCATCGGCAGAGAATGCATAATAAACTTTAAATTCCATTTTCTCATACTTGTTCCCACAGGCGCCCGCAAATAAACAAGCAAACACAACAAACACCACAGCAACAATACTTGATATTTTTCTTCTCATAACCCCTCACTTTAATTTGTGTAAAATTATAATATTTATTATTAAAAATATTATATAAAAAATCAGTAAAAAAGTCAAATTATTTAGATAATTATCAGCTTTTTATTTCTGATTAATAAATAAAATAAAATTTAAAATATTTTTAATAAAAAAATAAAAAAATATTGCGAAAAATATTGAATTTTTTTGATTTTTTGATATAATTTTATTGAATTTAAAAATTTTAGGAGATGATATGCAAAAAATTTTAAGCACAATGAGAAAAGCCATCGAAAAATACTCACTCATTGAGGATGGTGACAGAATCGCGGTTGGTGTTTCCGGAGGGAAAGATAGTCTTGTTTTACTTAAAGCATTGAACGATTTTAAGAAGTTTAATTTGTTTGATTTTGACATTGTTGCAGTTAACATCGACATCTATAATGGAAAGGAAGAGTATTCAGGTCTTAAAAACTTTTGTAGCGAATTAGGTGTTAAGTTGCACATTGAACCAACAGATATTCAAAACATTGTTTTCAATATCAGACAAGAAAAGAACCCTTGCTCTTTATGTGCAAAAATGAGGCGCGGAGCCCTCAATTCTGCGTGTCAAAAATTGGGTTGCAATAAACTTGCTTTAGCACATCACCTTTACGATGTTACAACAACATTTTTCTTATCTTTATTTTATGAAGGAAGATTATCAACAATGTTGCCAAAATCATATATGTCCAACTCAAAGATAACCCTCATCAGACCACTATATTTAACTGAAGAAAGCAAGATAATAAGCGTCAGCAAAGATATGCCAATTTTAAAGAGCAAATGCCCCGCAGATAAAGATAGCAAGCGTCAAGAAATGAAAGAATTAATATCACGAATCCACAAAGAAATTCCAGACTCAAAAAAGAGAATTGAACATGCAATTCTGGCCGATGAAAGTTACAATCTTTTAGATAAAATGAAGGATTATATCAATCTATAAAATTTCAAAAAAAATTACAATAATGTCATAATCGCCACGTTTCGACAATAAATTATTCCAAGGAGTTGAAATGATAGATAATGACAACGAATCAACCACAATTTCACTAGCTTATTACATGGTTGAAAACAGAACAACAATTAGAAACGCCGCAAAAGAATTCAATATACCCAAAAGCACAATTCACCATTTGCTAAACAACAATTTAAAACACTTAAACTATCAACTTTACATTGAAGTTAAAAATTTGTTAAATGAAAATTTTTCCATCAAACACATTAGGGGCGGAGAGTCCACAAAAATTAAATACGAAAAATTAAGAAAATTAATAAATAAGAATGATGAAATTGAGGCATTAAATTTATAAAAAATAATTATTTTTATTAAAAATATCAAAAAATACCGCAAAATACGGTATTTTTTAATTTATTTTATTTTTTTATCATTTTAAAAACGCTTCAATAATTTTTTCTTCAGCTTGTTTTTCATTAAGACCAAGTGTCATAAGTTTAACCAATTGATCTTGCGCAATTTTACCAACCGTTGCTTCATGACTTAGACTTGCATCTTTGTTCATTGCGGTTATTTTTGGAACACTTTCAACTTTAGCATTATCAAGCAAAATGGCATCACATTCAACCCTACCAAAGCAAGCATTTTTCCCAATTAGGTTTGATTTAAAAACTTGTTCACTCTCCCCTTTTGCAACACTTCTTGAAACGATATTACATTTTGATTTTTTTCCATTTAATAAAACTTTAAAATCTGTTCTTGCAACATTAAACCTATCTGTGAAAATCTTCTCAACAACTTCCAAACGAGCACCATCACTTAGCTTTGCTTCTGTTTTGCGCATTGAACAATCAACACCGCCAATTTGAGTTGTGTTCATAAGCATAAAACCACCAACATCAATTTCAATTTTTGTAACTGGATTTAAGGTTTTGTTACCGCCTCTTCCTGTTGCAAAATGACTCTCAACATATTTCACTTTTGCATTTTTGCCAATGTGAAAAAAGTGAACACCATTATGCCCGCTATCTTTGGTTGAATGCACTCCACATCCAGCAACTATAACAACTTCTGCACCTTCCTCAATATAGAAATCGTTTTTTACCGTATCATGAAAATCATTTTCTGTTACAACAACTGGAATATGACAAGATTCTCCTTTACAACTTGAACGAACAATAACATCAATTCCCTCAGCATTTTCTTTTCTTTTTATTTCAATGTTAGGAGTTGATTGAACAACCTCCCCTTTTCCATTTTTTCTAAAAGACACAGCACCATTCGGGATTTTGTGAAGATCCGCAATTTGAATCAACAAATCTTTTGTTAATTTATCTAACACCACCATCAACCCCCTTAAGCATTTTGCAACTATTTGGTTTCAAAGATTTCAAAACAGTTTTTGACAAACCATATTTTTCAATTTTGCCATTTTTCATAACCAAAATCTTATCAGCCTTTTTCAACACCTTCTCCTGGTGACTCACAACAATATATGATTTTTCACTTGTAAACAATGAATTCAACTTGTCAAAACTCCACAAATCAATACCAGCTTCAGGCTCATCAAAAATCAACCAATCTCCGTTCTTAGCCAACGCCAATGCCAACTCTATTCTTTTTTGTTCTCCACCTGAAAGTGTTTTATTATATTCTCTGTTTATATATTCTTTTGCACACAAACCGACAACTGATAAATACCCACATGCTTTTGAAATAGTGTTCTTTTCATTGGTTGCAATGTCAATTAAATCTTTCACAGTTATACCACTGAATAAAACCGGTTGTTGAAAGGCATAGTTAATCCCCATTCTTGCACGCTCATCAATTGTTTTGTTTGTTATGTCTAAACCGTTTAATAAAATTTGTCCAGATGTTGGAGTTGTTATTCCCATAATAATCTTTGTTAGTGTTGATTTACCACTCCCATTATGACCTGTGATGGCAACAAAAACCCCATTTTCAAATTCACATGAAACATCGTCAAGAATGATTTTTTCTTGACCATCTTCATAAACCTTATAAGTTATATTTTTTAATTCTAACATATCTTAATATTATCATATAAAGAAAAAATAATCAAGATAAAATAAATATCTTTATTTCTACATCTTTTTTAACCACAAAAACTTTCGAAAAAAATAAAAAATATAAGGAGATCTCCTTATATTTAAATTTTTTCTAAATAAACATGAAAATCTAATTTAAAATTACCCACGTTCAATGTGTTTTCATAATTATAATCTAAAATTATTCCTCCACACAATTGAATTGTTTGATTTCCGCTTATTGGATTTTTCGATGTGTAATACCCATCAACATCTTCAAAGAACAGCTCTAAATTAGCCTCATAAATTAATGTATTTTCAATCAAAGCTCCATTTTGGAAACATTCAGGCTTAAATCTTATCTTAAACTGACCAGACTCATTGATTTTGAGTTTCAAATCAATATTGAAAATACTATTACCCTGAAGATTCGCCGGTGATCTAAATTCAGCCAGGTCTTCGCCACCAACAAGACACACCGCATTTGCACCATGCACATGCACAGCACAGTTTGTGTCTAACTTTATAATTATAACATATGCAGTGATAACAGCAATCGCTATTGCTATTGCAATTGAGAGCAACACAATAACAACTTTATTACGCTTAGTTTTTGTACTAAACGATTTAAAATTCTCTTCATTGAGTTTTTCTAAATCCTCTATTCTCTTATCTTTTTTTGCATCTTTTGTTTGTTTCTTCGCCTGACTTGATTTACTAGTTGTTGTTTTGCTCGATTTGTTATCAAGTTTTGTTGTTGCCTTCTTTCCGATGGCATTAATTTTTGGCTTTGTTGAGGTTGTTTTTGTTGTTGATGATTTTATTGGGGTACTATACGAAGCTTCCAATGGAATATCACTGGTTGTATTAAGATTGTAATTTTTCTTCATTTTCCCCTCCTTCCTAAATATCACCAAACGAACTGTTTGAAGACGCCTCAATAATTAAATTAATATAAATTGTGTCACTATTTACCAACTTTAATGAACCATCATTGTTAATAAAACTTGAATATGGAACAGTGAAAGACCCCATAATCGTTGCACTTTCACCTTTTGCAAGCATTGCATTAGCACTATTCGAATCTTTATAATAATAATATCCTGAAGTTTGATCTAAAACAAACCCATTTCCCGTGCTTGTTTGTTGTTTATATCCTCCAATTGTTGTTTCAATAAATGAATCTGTATTTACTCCTCGAACGTAAACTTCAAATTTAAATCTGACATACATTGAAGAAGAACCCGGGTCGTCATTTGCTAAAGATAAAATTAATTCGTTTTCTTGATCTGGCATAATTGCTTGTTTTAAAACCACAAATTGAGGCGTTTGCGAAGTTGAGTTTTCTTCTTTAGTTAGAATTTTTGTGTTTGTCCCATTAATATCTTGATACAAATTGAGTTGCAATTTTCCAACATTAATTGAAATTAAAACGCCATTATTAACCTCAGAAGTAAACCAAGAGTTTGTAACTCCCACACAAGACAACGAAAGACAAATCAGTATAATCAATGCTGATAAAATGTTTATTGATATTGATTTTGTCTTTTTTACCATTCTTCTCCTAACTCACTCCAACCGGTGTAATATCCTTTTGTGTCTCCAGCTTTTCCAAAAACAGACAAATATGCATTGTTGGCATATTGAACTGCTTCCAAACTTATTGTGATTAATAAACTTTGACCTAATAGTTCAACCGGGACTTCAGATTCAGCCCGACCTCCACTTGCTGGAATGTTTTTTAATGTTAATGTGTTTCCTATTCCATCATATGCACCAAAAGATGTTAATGTTTGTGTAAGGAAATAGCACCATGAACCTGAAACTGAAGAATCTTCTCTTGTTAAAACAGGCAAACCACTACCCGTATTAACGCTGTCGTCTAAAAAGAAATATTTTCCATAGTTTTCATCTGTTTGAGCAACACCATCTTTAACAATATAGGCATCAATCCAGAAACGGACAAGACAATCACATCCTTCAAAGTTTTGAATTCCTATTGCCTGAATTGGTTTTCCACCTTCAACAATAGATAACTCAAACTCTGTTTCCCTTTGAATTGGTCCACTTGCTGAATATAGTTTCAATGATGTGTTTCCTATTTGCTCTGTTGTGACCCCGTCACTATCAACCCAAACAAATCCCACATTTAATGTGTCGAATTTAATGTTACCTTCTTTACTTGTTGTTGCTGAAAAATAGGAATATGTTAAATCTGTTACACATAAAATAGCAAGCACTAGCAAAACTAGTGATATAAAAGTACTTGAAAATCTACTTTTTTGTTTCATATTCCTCCTTTTCTAATATTTAATTTGTTGTTTTAATTAAAGCAAAATATTTGCTTAATATTTCTATAATTTCCGGACTCCAATTTGCGCCTGTTAAAGCATCGGCATCAAAATAATCACCAACCAAAACCATATCCGATGCGGTTAAATCACCTTTTGCCAACATAGAAACTGGAATTATTTGTCCAGGTCTTACCACCCCAATATAGTAATTGTGAGTGTATTGTGTATCTCCAACAGTAACATTCCCCACTTCAAACTTAGCATCTGAAGAAATAGTTCCACTAAATCTTACGAAATAAGAATTACTTGTATGGTTAATTAAATATGCACTAGTTTTGCCACTATTTATTATCATCAAAGATGATGGGGTGACAACGCTTGATGCCGAAGCATTACCATTTACCACAACGTGTGAGGTTTGCGTTGTTTTTGCTGTTGCAAACACAATGCTTTCACCATGTTTTAAAGTTATAGTATTATCCGCTGTTATTGTTGTTCCTGTTTTTGAGAAGTGCAACGCTGGAGTTAGCGTTATAACACTTGTTTCTGTTGAGTATGCTTCCTGCCTTTTTTCATAATATGTTGGAACAGTTGGGAATGCATTCTCTCCTTGTTCCGCAAGCGGATCGCTTGTTAATTGAACAAATTTACCATTTTCATCTATTTTGTAATATTTCCAATAGCTTGCAACCCAATCGCTCGGTCTATCTGTTAATGCAGTGTAGTTTTCTGCAAGATTTGGATCAACACTTGTCATTTCTGCAATCGAGAAAGATGAAATTGTTATTCCCGACAATGTTTCTGTTGTGTTGTTTTTAACACTTAACGTTACAGTGTTTCCACTAACTTCTGTTTGAATTTCAAGATTTGCAGTTGTTGGAACCGGTGTGTTTTGAATTAAATCTTTCCCTTCCGATTTCGCAACAGCAACATCAACATATGTCCAAACATCATAGTGTGTTGTTGTGTTTCCTGATTTGCTTTCAATATCCGACCTCAAATCTGCAGAAACTCTATAGTTATCTATTAATTTCACACTAGCATAAGGACCAACAACAACAGTGTTCTTAACTGCTGATGTAAGCCTGTTGCTTGTTGCCGCAACATCATACCCATAGCATAAGTTATTTGTAAACGCTGTTTCATCTGTCCATGTTCCATTATTCACATATTCTTCTGCTCTGTTACCATTTGTATCGATAAAGCCTGTTGATCCATTTGATAGGTGATAATATAATTGATAGGTTAAAGCAACTGTTTTTGTTTCCGCTGTGTTATTAATTAAACTAACATTTGTGTTAAACGATTGTGCATTGCTAGTTCTTGTTTCGTATAAGCCTTGTGAATAAAGCGATGTGTTAATTATTTCAACATCTTTTTTTGAATAAGTTGAACCTGTTATTTCATTAACAGTATCAACACTCAATTCTGATTTTCTAATTTTATTTTGATCTGCAGTGTAATCAAACAACAAATCTTGATCACCCGCATTGATAGTTATTCTGTTTGTTACCATTCTATACTTGTCGTATGCTAATGTGTCTTGGTTTTTTGAAGCACTTGTGATTTCAATGCTTTCCAAGATATCAACATAACAAGAGGTGTTTGCTGGAATCACATAATCAAATGATCTGATTTCCCAAAGTTTGTTGTTAAACCATCCTTCATTTGTCCAACCTTCTGAATAATGATACTTAATACTATTTTCTGAGATAAGGTCAGAACTATCAATCTCATTTGGTGATGAATACCAAATTCCTTCGACCTTAACTTTTAGTTTGATTGCTTTTGCACCAGTAACAACATACATTCCTGTTCCTGCATAAGACCTATTCCCACCAAGCCATGTTGCACTAGTTGTTTTGTTAACAACAGATTCCCCAACGGTCGTTGACACAACATTTCTTTTATATGCTGTGTTGTGACCAGGATATGGAATGCCGTTTTCATAGTTGTTTCTTTGATTATACATCAAAACATTTGCTTGATTTAAATCAATAGTTTTTGCATAGTCTTCTGTTTTGGGTTTGCTTGCCAACCACATTTGCGCTGCATAACTTATTTGGCTTGTTTGTGAATAGAAAGCATCGGCATACAACTTATGACTATCATCATATTTCTCTTGCTCTTTATAAATCTTTTCACTAACAATGTTTATTGTTAAACTTTGACCATAATAACGTTTATCCTTCGTGTCAACGAAATTAACTCCTGTGATAAACGAAATTTTTCCCTCACCTGCTGGAATGCTATTTGCAAGGTAGATATATTCTTTATCATAAATAACATTATCTCTATTCGCGAAATGCAAGATAACATTATCCGCATTTGCACCATTTGACCAGCTTAATGAATATTTCAATCTAACATCGAAATCGTATGACATTGCATACTGCATTGCTATTTCTATATTATGTGATCCATCTCCAAACGCAACTGGACAATCAATTGTGTCATTGATCATAACATATTGTTGATTGCCCAAATACGCCGAAGTTGAATTTTGATTTGTTCCATAATTGAAAGTTAGCAAATTAAAGCAATAAGTAACACCCGTTATAAATGCAAAAACCACGCCAAGAATGGCGCTTAGGATTGAAATATAATTCCTTTTGGTTTTTGCTTTTTTCAAACTATAACAATCTCCCTGCTTTTTTTATTTCGATTTCATTTTGTGCAACACTGCTAACACACCAAACGCCAGCAATAATTGCAATAACCAACATATAATGAGCTTTTATGAAAGTTATGATTGAACCAACGTTGTCAATGCGATTAACAACCGCTCCGATTGCTTCATTGTGATAAACGTCTTGAACATCTCTAATCACATTTGAAGAAAGTTTTGAATAATCTCCACCATTTTGATCCAAAAGGTCTTGAAGATATCTTGCATCTTCTTCCCATGGAACGATATGTGTTGGACTGTTTGGATTAACCGATTCAACATTGTCACCATGACAAAGATAAATCTTGTTTCCATTCTTTTCACAAATTGCCAACAATCTGTGGGTTACAACCATATTTCCATTATTAAAGGTTAAAAGATCTCCAACTTTATATTCATCACGAGGTTCAACAACAACCATACATCCAACAGGTAAATATGGCTCTTCACTTCCACTGTTTACTTCGTAAAGCTTATAACCGAAACCATAAACCATAACCAAAACACCCACAAGCAATATACAAATTGCCACCGCAATATTATACATTAATTGTTTGAAGAAGTTAAAAGGTTTGTTTTCTAAAATTTGATCGTTATAATTCATTTTTATCTCCTATTACGCTAAAACTCTTTATCTAATTTCGCAATCAATTTCAACACCTGATGAATTTTTTCCATAAATTCCCATGGTTATTATTTTGTCAACCGAAATACTTGTAGCTCCAATTGCAATATTATAACAATAACATTGTGTTATTTCTGATGATGAACCTTCAAGTTTTCCAACAATTCCTCCAAACCATTGATTTTCAGATCTTTGACCTATTGATACTTTCGAAAAATCAACATTAGATCCAGATTCATTAATTGTTATTCCATTACCAAGTCCAACAATTCCACCGATATTAACATCACAACTAATTGCTTTTGCAGAATATTCTCCGCTAACACTTGAATTGTCTATCAAAATGTATTTTGCAAATCCGACAATTCCACCGAGATTATATGCAGTTGCATCAGAATTGAAGACAACTGTTGTGTTGAATATTCCATAATTTGAGTTGAGTGGTGAACTATCTTGCCAATAAGCAACAGCTCCTCCAACATAGTCTAAAATTGTTCTTGAACTCAATTTTAATGAAACATAAGAATTTTCAATTTTTGTTCGAACGGCGTCTGAAACTATTCCTCCAACTTGCAATGAATTAGGGTAGTCTCTAGTGAACATTCCTTCAATTGAAACTTCAATATTATGAATTTTAATTCCTGTTATTGTTGTTCTCTTGCTTATACCAAGCAATCCACCAACATACATTGAACCAAGTTTGTTTTTGTCCATAGTTGTTGTTACTTTAATTTTATAATCTTGAACTTCTATGTTACTTAATGTTGCCCCTTCTGATTCTATTGCTATCAAAGATAAGTTTATCACACTTGATAGGTTATTTCCAAATGTATTTGATAAAATTATTGATTTTCCTGTGTCGCCAACAATTAAATCTTTTATTGTTCCTGTTAATTTACCAAACAATGCGAAGCATTTTGCATTTTGCAACTTAATTTCACCATCAATAATTAAGTTCTTTTCATCACCATCAATGATTCCTGAGAACTCATTAGCTATAACATATGTACCATTTTCTGTAAGTTTAGATATAACTTTTTCAGCGCTTAAGTTAATTCCTGAACCGAGCAAATATCTTGAACTTGAATAATGTTTAATGTTAAAGAATTGATCTTCTGTGTTAACAACATATGTATTATCTTCAACACCCGCACCATAGCTGAATAGATCCAAGTTTATTGCTTCACATGAAGAACGATAAGACGATAAAGTTCCAGGTCTTGTAACCTCAACGAATATCTCGAAATAATATGCCATTTCTGTCAGCTTCAATCTATATTCACCAGTTGAATTATTTTTGTCATATGAAATTGTTCTAAAGTCTGAACTATATCCCATTTGATTTTTTACCAAATCAACCATATATGAATAATCTTCAGATCTAAAAGCACTACTATATTTTGCAATTTTATATGTGATTTTAATTTCATCTTTATCCCTGAAGTCATCAGTGTCAACATTCACAACAATCTCATTAGAGTTGCTATCATAATTTACTCCTGCCACTGTGTTTGGTCTTGATTTTGTTCCTTCAAAGACCGCTGGTTTTCCATTGAATTTTTTATCATTAGCTTTACCAATTGGTGTGATTGTTATTGTATATGTTCCACTAAATTCGAAATTTAAACTATAACTCATCACGTCGTCACTATTTGTATCTTCAATTTCAGTTTCAAATTCTGCAGGCTCACCATCTCCGTCTGTGTAATTAATCAACAATTTATAGTAAACGGCATTATAAACTTTGTTCCAAACAACAGCTGATCCTGTTATTGATATAGATTCTTGATCAACCGCTCCCAACTGAACGAATCCATCAACCTCATCTGAAAGCATTGAATTGATATCCTGACTTCCAATTGCACGAATTCTAACTGAATATATTCCAGAATTACTTAAAAGACTGCCAATATCAAGGGAGGTTTCATTGTTTTCTGTTCTAACCAACAATGATTGTGCACCTGTCAAAATAACTTCGTAGCAAATTGCACCATCAACGGCGTTCCAAGTTAGCAAACCATCTGTAGTTTCAATCTTTTGAACTTTTTCCAATCTTTGAACAGGTCTTTCAACTGTAATATAATTACTATCCACAACTGAAGAACTGTTGCCTTTATGACACACACTAATTACGTAATCATAATCTGAAGTTAAATACATTTGTCCTGTTACATTTGTTAAAGGATATTGAATATCTTCAAATGTGTATGTGTAATCATTTCCAACCTTGCTTGCAACAATTGGCATTTGAATTTTTCCAACAACTTTACTCTTATCACTTTTGTTATAAACTAATATCAAGATTTGAGCGCCATTAAATTCATCACCATCTTTGATGTTCCACTTTAAGACACCTTGTTCAATTCTTACATTATTAAAGGTTTTAGCCTTTTTGAAAACTGTTGATTCTTCTGAATAACTTCCGTTGATATTTATTGTATCATATTGATCACACATTGCCTTAATATCAATCTTATAGTCTTTATTTTCATCAAGAACAAGCGTTCCACCATCAAATGGAATTTCACCTGGAAGAGCGTATCTCACCTTGTAATCTTTAAATGTAACACCCTCACTTGTTTCATTAATATAGTAAATAATATCATATCCACTTGTATTTGTTATTTTAACTTCATAGTTAGTGCAATAGTATGTTTCAATACTTTCAAACTTACTTTGTGCGAATTCTATATAGCCATCTTTAATTTCAAAATCAACATTTGTCCATTTGTTTATTGTTTTGTCAGCATAAATAGTTGCGTTAAGTCTGTAATTTTCTTCAGATCCTCCCACACCTTTTCCTGCAAGAGTTAAAATTGAAAGTTTGTATTGAGTTGGATTGATGTAATTAGACAAATCAAAATACAAATATCCTTCATGATCTTCATCAATTTCAACTTGATAGAATTCTGCCAAATCAATTGATTGTGCATCAAATTTTGCAGCAATCTCTCTTGCATCATCTTCCATACCTTCATAATATAAATAGAACAATTTGTTAATTTCATTATTATTGTTGAGCCTTGCTTCCAATCTGTAAATAGGGTAGTCAATTATATCAAACCCGTTTCCAGCTTCATTTTTCACTTTTGCTAACAAGTCTCTAAATTGAAGTTTACCCTTGTAAACAGACAATTCATTTTTGCTATATTTAACAAATTTGTGGGTAGTGCTTGAATTTGAGCTTAAACAGCCAACAAATGTTTGTGTTGTTCTTTCGAAGCTGTCACCACCCATCATTGATACATCAATTGTGAATGTTACATCATCTGATTTTGTTAAATCGATGTTTTTAATGTCTATTTCACCTGTTGACACTCCAACAAGTTTGTTTCTACCATTTTCAAAAGTTTCTGAAATTGCATAGTATCTTATGCTATCATAATATTGCAAGCTTATTGTATTTTCTTTATAAACATTGAAATATAGAACTTCACCATCAGCACATGTATATTTAACATATGCAAACATATCGTCCTTTTCTGGTAAGATCTCATAGTCACCATCACTCAAAGTTTTGTTTGGTGAATTAATTTCTTTAATGAAGCTATAGTAATCAACAGCATAAATATATGTTTCAGTTCCAGAATGAGAAACTTTAATTTTGTATATTACTGTTTTGTTGTTCCAGAATGAATCCGCATCTACCATTGTTTCGTTAAATGAATAATTTAATGTTACATTTGATGTGAACACATTCTCATAGGTAGCATATTGTTCATCCGGATAGTATTTAACACTGCCAAGATTTAGCTTGTCTTTATTTGGATTTAATTTTGTAACATTAAGCATTTGTGGTTGTGTTTGTTTTGATGAACTAACAATCAACAAATCATTACCATAACCAATTAATGTAACTTTAATGATGTAATCCCTTCCGCCTGCAAGTTCATCTATTTTTATCTTAGTTGAAACTTCTTCACCGATTGTTCCAGTTGCATCTTTCCATTTGGTTGTCATGCCATCTTGCGTTGTTATGCCCAAATCAATCAACTTCAATTTTACATCAACAGGATTTTGATATCTAACATTATATGTTACATCATCGCTCACAAATTCAATAAATGCTTCTGAGAACAAATCTATTGATTCAAGAACCAAGTAACCATCATCAACTTTAATTGTGCTGTCCATTGGTAATTTATAGATATAAATCGGATCACTTGGAACGCTGTTTAAAACATTGTCTGATCCACCTCCCAACGCTCTCACTTCAACCTTAATGATTCCGCTCATTTCAGCAATTGCGCCAGTTTTATTTGTGAAATTATATTCTGGTCTTGAAACCTCTTCAGTTACAATGATTTCATCCGTATCTTTATTATAGAATGTTATTTGATATTTTTCAGCATTAACTTTTTCCCATATCAAATTTCCATTCATTGCTTTCACTTCAGGTTTTTCCAAAATTTCAAATTCAAATTCTTTTGAGTATTTTGATCTGCAAATATTTTTACCATCCTCAATCCCCATTGGAACAGCTTGAACTGAAATCCTATATGTTCCAGCCTCAAAGAAAACATCTAACATGCCATCACTGTTTGTATCATAGCCCGCCGGGAACACAATAATAGGATTTTCTATGTATTTGTTGGTTGCAGAAACATAAGATTCATATGTTCCATTGGCTTTATTATAATATTTTAAATTTGTATCACTTGAATAATACCTATCAATTCCATCTTGTGATGCATAAACAATTTTAAATATATATCCAATATTTTCTTCACCATATCCATTAGATGGATCATTTTCCCATGAAATAGATTCCAATCCTTCAACACCATTACTGTTTTTAACAATATTTTTTGGTTTGAATAATCCATAACTAACACTATCAACCATCATTTCATTTGAATTTAAGTAATAAACATCATCACTTGCACCAGCTGCTGGTTGAACTTTAATCTTGAAACCAATACTTTCTGCAAGCATTGATGTTTCACCATCTGCGGCATATTGCAACACTAAAGACGGCTCACATACCATTTCAAGATACTCATTTGTGTATTTTAATTTTATTTCTTGATTAGCAATAGCATTATTGAAATTTATGTCACTATAGTTGGCGCCATTTTTCACAACAGGTGTGAGTTTAATGATGTCTTCCTTTTTGTCGAACGATTCAACAATTTCTTTTGTTAATTTAATTTGGATTTTAAACAAACCCTCTTCAACCGACACACTTTCTATGCTAATTCCTTGAACTGAAATCTCCTCACTTTGATTTGAATTGGTGTATCCATTATCTTTAGATATTGCTTTAACATATATGCGTGTTGCTTCGTCCAAATTTAACACATATCTGTTTGTTGTGACCAAAGAAGTGTTAAGTTTAATAAATTGTTTTCCTGAATTGTCATAATGATAAATTTCGTACCCAACGGCATTTGCAGCAGCACTAAAAGTCAAAACATTATCTTGAACATACAGATCTTCGACTGGTTGTAATTTTTCAAATTTCAACTCATTTGAATTGTCTGAATTAAACACTTGAATAGTTTTACCATTGTCTTCATAACTTGTTTCAACTCCAAGAATGAGAGATTGAGTTTCAATATAAGCATGAATATAAATATTTCCACTTAAATTAGCAATATCATCTAAATTAAACTTAATGTTGTCAACATCTGTAACAAAATCAAATTCTTGTCTTATTGTTTCAAATTCGCCTTCTTTGCTGAAGATTTCAAACACATGCTTATAGTTTAAATACGCTCTAGACTCAAAATCCTTAAGCTTAATAACAACAGAATTGTTTGCGCCATTATTATCTTTAGCTGAATCAACAATCAACGCTTCTGCCTTCTGAATCAACATGTGTTCGCCTCTTCTAGAAACGGTTAAACTTGAAGACTCTTTTAATGTTACAACGCTAACAGCATAAACATCCAACAAATCATCTGTTGCAATCATATCATAAATATGTTCTACCTCAACAGAGAAAACACCATCACCCGCAACAGCAACACTTTCAGTTAGTTCCATAAAGAAATGTGTGCCTTTTGTTAAGTTTTCAACAATGAACATATAGTTTTCGCAAGTATGAGTCTCTTTTGTTTTTTCAAATTCCAATGCTTGATCAAGTCTTTCAAACAATGATTGATCTTGAACATCAATGTCGGCAACATCGCTTAAACCACTATCCAAATCAGTTGTAACATTTGCATCTTTATTGTGCGTAAATATTACATTAATTGAAAAATCATCTTTAAATACAATATGCTTAGCGTTATATAATTCATCAAGAATTGTAATATAGTAAGATCCATCTTCATAATAATAATCTAATTCATTATGATTTGAAACAAGTTTGTCTCCATTGCCAACGAATGTTAACACAGAGTTTCCTATGATTTTAATAATTAATCCACATTCTTTTTCAATCTCTGATTTGATTACTATTCTGTTGTGTTCATCAATGGTTATGGTTGCCAAATTGTTGAGATTAACAAATTCAAGATCTGCATCCACAGGTTCGCTATTGATTACACTATCATCACCAGTTGATTGGTGAATAAATTCAACTTTAATATTGAAACTCTCGTTAAGGTCATCAATTATAATATTGAAATCTTTTATTATTTCAATGATATATTTATTATCAGTATATTCATATTCAAGTTCAACACCATCTCCAATAAGTTTTCCACCTTCAGAGTTTAGGTTATACACATTCACACCATCATTAATTACAACTTTAAGCAAATATTCTGCCTCATGATCAACAGCGTCAATAACAATGTTATTGTCGTCGTTTAATGAAATGTTCACATCGCTTGAAATTTTGGTCAACTTCAACTCATTTGGCCATGAATTGAGATAATAAACATCATCTTTTTTGACAACCGCAATTGTTTTGTATGCTAATGTTGTGGAATTTTTTAATTCCATTGGTGACAAGAAGTCATATTCAATCATATCACCATCTTGTGTCAACACGTGACCAGCAACAAGATCAGCATTGTTAGGCTCTACATATGAAACAATCTTTGTTGCACTATTATATTTTAGAGTTGGTGATTCAAGTCTTGTTACAACCACAGGTTCAGATATGCAAGAATTTAAATAATTCGAACCATCACCAATTGCTTGTAATCCAAAGCAACATGTTCCTGATTCCAATTCAAAGTCACAAATGACTGTTTCAGATTCATTAGCAAACTCCGGCACCCCATTCTCAATTTTATAAATACCATATTTGCTAACATTTGCCATGCTCACAAATTCAAACTCGGACTTTGATGAATCTTTCACTTCAGCTGTTGGAATATCCAAAACATAAAATATCCTTGTTGCACACTCAACAACAACTCCCGACTCTCTATAAGAGAATGTGTTAGTTCCGTCACCTATTACCTGAACGCCCACTTCATACTCGCCAGCGCCCAAGAAATTCATTTCACCAGGGTTTGTTGTATTAAATTTATACCTACCTGTTGGCCAAAAAGGCGTTACGAGTGTCCCACCTGTTACGGTATATCTAATAGTTGCCCCGTTGTTCGCATCAGACAGATCAACAAACATTTCACCATCTTCAATTTTGATTTCTGTTATTTTTTCAAGTTGCGTAAACTCAAGAACTGTGCTGTCGCTTTCGATTGAATCTTCATCACCTGCTCTTTTTAAAACAATAGAGTGATGCCCAGCTGGAAATGTTAGATCTGCAAGATTAATTTCAACCAACCCACCAGTTCCTTTAACTTGCATATCAAAATCATCAACGTCAAAATCCGCCTCACACGAGCCCGTTCCCAAGTTACTTATTCTAAGTTTATAGTTTTTAATTTCTGCCTTTATTGATGCCAGCTTATTAAACGCAAGTTCTACACTTTTCGATGCCACATAATAAATTCCTTGACCACTCAATGAAACATCAGCAACAGCCTGAACAGAAATCTTATAATTGCCAGACCCCATTTCTGCCATATCATGTTCTAAAAGAGTTGTTGAAAATGCCGTTAAGAAAACCTCATTTTGATCCGTGTTAAATAATGAAACATTATAATAAAGAGCATCTTCGACACCATCCCAACAAACACGAGTACCCTCACACTTGATTGTTGTTGATCTTAATCTTTTAACTCTAATTGAACTACTTTTCTTTGATCTGCCAATATTTATCGCATCAGAAGCAATTTGAGCTTCAACCTTAATCTCATGCTCACTATCTTCATTAAGCAATTTATCATAATTAGCCATCTTGCTCAAATCAAAGTAACTATCAGTTGTTTCGGCACACTTTTTGCCATCAACGTAAATATCATAACTTCCAACATAAAGAATGTTTTGCCATGAAATTTCCCCAACACCAAATGTGATTTCTGGAACCTCAATTACTTTTAGGTCAATTTCTTTTCTAATAGAGTCAAAATACTCAATTTCATTACCTAAATTGTCTTTAATGCTTTGATCAATAATTGCCTGAACCCCAACTTTCATTGTTGTGTTTGAATATTTTTCTTCCAAAGTTTTTAGTGAAACAGTAACAACTCTTGATGTTTCTTTGTTTGTGTTTTGCAATTCATTGTTAAAATAGATATTAACAGGAATTGTCCCTACTGTTTTTTCAAAAGATAAAACTCCCGCTTTAACCTCAACGTTCTTTAATTCGCCAGCCTGATAAATTTTATATTCTTCAGAATATCTCGAACCCTCTAAGGCATATGTATAACTTGGTGCGTTTGCTTTAACCTGAACAACTAACGGTCTATCATAAGCTTGCCCGCGATATTGACTTAAGTTAAACACTGTACTATTGCCCAAATCAAATTCTTCACCATCAATTTTGAAGGTATATGAAGATGCATAAGTTACAGCATCAAAGCTAAAACTTTGAGTTGAATTATCATATTTCAAGTTTAAAGGAGCATTCAATGTTGTTTTTGTTTTCTTAACAATAACTGTCATGAGATCTTCTTTTAACTCATTATCTTCAGAAACAATTCTAATCTGAGTTGCACCTTCGGAAACAGCGACCAACGACTTGTTTTGAACACCAACAATATCTTCATTAAAACTTGTGAGAGTGTAATGTTGGTTTGTTGCATAAGATGGAGTTATCACAATCCTATCTTTCATATCCAAGGTTTGACCAACCATCAAAACTATTTGTTTCCCATCGGTTAAGTCAAAATGAATATCGTTAACAGGAACCGACTTGTCGCATCCAAACATAAAAAACGACATAAATATAAAAACTATTAATAAACCCCATTTTGCTTTTTTTACTTGCGACATATTAACCCCTTTTATTTAGTTATATTTTAACACATTGACACTATTTTAATCAAATATTTAGCACAAAAAATTACAAAATATATTATAAATATATAAAATTATTTTGCTTGCGAAAACAGCTTAAATACCTAAAAAAACGATTGAAATAAATTAAAATTTTTAATTTTTTATATTTTTTTGTGAAATTTTTAATTTTTTGTGCTTTTTATTTGTTTTTTTTGAATATTTTTTTAATATTTTTTAATTTTTTACTCAATTTTATTCTCTTCACTTTTACTTGAATAAGATTTATAATATAGACATAAAAGGAAACACACTATGGATTTTGTAATATACAATTCTTTAACAAAAACAAAACAAGCAATCAAACCAATTAATAACACTGTTAATTTTTATTTCTGCGGCCCCACTGTTTATTGGTTCCAACACATTGGCAACATGCGCGCATTCTACGTAATGGATGTTATGCGTCGCGCAGTTAAATATTTGGGTTACAACATTAACCACGTTATGAACATTACAGATGTTGGACACATGACAAGCGACGAAGACGAAGGCGAAGACAAGATGGAGGTTGCATCTAAGCGCGAACAAAAAACCCCAGCTGAAATTGCAAACTTTTATTGGAATCTTTGCAAAAACGATATGACTGATTTAAACATCGAAATGCCAGAACATATTTGTCCAGCAACAACCGTTATTTCCGACATCATAAATTTTGTTCAAGATATAATTGATAACGGATATGGATACATCACAAAAAACGGAGTTTACTTCGACACTAGCAAATATTTAGACTACGGTAAACTCGGAGGCATGAATCAAAACGACAAAAAGTTTGGAGCAAGAATTGAAGTTGACGACGTCAAGCGAAATCCTGCAGATTTTGTTTTGTGGGTAATTGCCAAAGACAACCACATTCAAAAATGGAATAGTCCTTGGGGTGTTGGGTATCCTGGTTGGCATATTGAGTGCAGCGCAATTGGAAATAAATATTTGGGAACGCACATTGATTTACACGGCGGAGGCATTGAACACAAAACAGTTCACCACGAAAACGAAATTGCTCAAAATTTTGCAAAAACAGGAATCAATGTTGTTGATAACTGGTTCCATCTTGAACATCTAATGTTTGACGGCGGCAAAATGAGCAAGTCTAAGGGCTCAATATACACATTATCAAGCTTAAAAGAAAATGGATATTCACCAATGGATCTAAGATTGTTCTATTTGTCAGCTCATTACTCTAAACCTCAAAACTTCACTTTCGAAGCACTAAACAATGCAAAGGAAAGTTATAACAACTTGAAGAAACTTACCTTAAAACACAAATCCGGAACAAACAGAACAAATTTAGATGTTTTGGAATCTTATAAAAATAAATTTAAATCATTTATCGCAGATGACGCGAACACACCTCTAGCATTATCTGTTGTTTGGGATATTTTAAAAAATAATCCCGACAGCAAAGATATCTATGAATTAATCTTAGATTTTGATAAATTCTTAGGATTAAAGTTAGACACAATTGAAGAAGAAAAAGTCGCAATTCCTGAAGAAATTGTCGCAATTGCAGAAGAAAGAAAACTCGCAAGAATCAATAAGGATTATGCAACTAGCGACATTTTAAGAGATAAAATTTCAGAACTTGGTTTCACCATTATCGACAAACCAAAAAATGAATATGAAATTGTTAAAAAATAAAAATCAAGCACATTAACAAAATGTGCTTTTTTAATTCTTCAATTCAAAATTATACATATGCTATTCTAAAATTTAATTTAAGAAAATAATTTATAATATGAAATATAACGACTTTCCAATTCTAAGCAATGGAGACTATCAAATTTTGAATGTGGAATATTCTAGACAAAACCCCACACGAAAGGAACTCATTTTTGAAATACAAAAAGAATTACGCGAAACGCATCTTTCTTTTTTTCAACTTAAAAATCACTTCAACAAACATATTGAAAAATCACTACACGAATTACACAACCACTTAATACAAGTTTCGGATTCAATTAATGAACTCTTTAAACTTTCAACAATCGATTCATTAACCATCTCCAACTTCAACATCTTTAATCTAATTCGAAGAACAATAAAAATCAACACCATGTTTAATCAATGGTCTCAAATTGAGGAAAAAGAATATTATAAAAAATTCGCCATTCAAAGTTCAAAAAACATTTCAAATCTCTTAATAAATTTAGCAACAATATTAGAACAAAGCAATATTCATTTCTTTAAACACATGTAAAAAAACTCATTAAAAATGGAAAAAATAATACTATACCT
>JAZLCR010000001.1:0-5138 GCA_045614345.1 Candidatus Onthoplasma sp. | reverse complement strand
ATTTTTACTTATTTTTTTATTAAATTTTAATTTTTTCAAAAATATTTATGAAATTCTCAACGCTAATCGCTTCAGGACGAACAGCTTCGTGATAATTAAAGTTTTTCAACACATTAACAATTCTATCTTTGTCAAACCTTGATTTTAAATTGTTAACCAAGGTTTTTCTCCTCATTGAGAACGCAAGATGAACAAAATTTTTAAACTCTTCAAAATCTGAAATTTCATACCTACCATGTGGGACCAATAAACATAACGCGGAATCAATTTTTGGCGCTGGAGTGAAACATTCTTTCCTTACAATTCTTGGCATTGTAACATCAAAAATTGATTGTAAAATCACGCTCGTTATTCCATAATCTTTGCTTCCATGTCTGCTCGCAAAACGCTCGGCAACTTCTTTTTGAATGAGCACTAAAATTGAAGAAAACTTTTCCAAATTTTCAACCAATCTAAATATAATTGGTGTCGTTATATAGTATGGAATATTGGCAACAACTCTAGCTTTTCCCTCAAATAAATTTTCAATCTTAGCATCCATGAAATCCTGAAAATAAAACTCAATATTGTCATGTTTATTCTTCACCTCATTAAGAATCGGTATTAAAGAATTATCTATCTCAAAAGATATAACTTTTTTTGCATTTTCAGCAAGCATACCGGTTAGTGTTCCCGCTCCTGCCCCAATTTCTAAAACAACATCGTCTTTTTCAACCAAACCATCTGCAACAATTGCTCTCAAAAGATTTTTATCAAACAGAAAGTTTTGCCCCAAGCTTTTCTTAAAATTGATGGTTTTTTTTAAATTTTCATTGTTTTTTATCTCTTTTCCCTGATTTTTAATCATTTTTTCACCACTTTTTAAAAATTTTATTTATTAAATTGTATCACATTTGAATTTTAAAGTGAAACATTTTTCATGAAAAAATCGGCATTTAACCGATTTTATAAAGTAACATTAATTTGAGTTTCCTTATCAACCCCATCTTCAAATTGCTTGCACTTTTTGCTCAATTCTTTCAACTCATCAATTCTTTTAATCCTACACTTACCTTTTGTTTTATACAACTTTTTAATCGAATAACTTATCTCTACCCCATTCATCATATCTTCATAAATTTTTGAATCTTTACCAATAAGATAAGCAACTGTTTTCTTTATCTCTAAAGGATAATCATATTTCCCGAAAATCATAATAATTCCTCCTCTAAATTGAGTTTACATTCTCAATATACCAATCATCATTTTGAGCATACTTTAACATAGCTTCCTCATGAATTTCAGAATCTCTAAAATTTTTAACTCTAACACAATAATCATTTCGAGCATACTTTAACATAGCTTCCTCATAAATTTCAGAATCTCTAAGATTTTTAACTCTAACACAATAATCCTTGAAGGCTTCAACAAACTCTTCCCTAAAAACAACTTTCATAACTTTTCTCCAAGTTAATGACAATTGTTTATCACATCCACCATAAACACCAGCGTCTTTTCTAACATTATCTAATTTTGCGTTAAATGGAGTTAAAGATAAACAATAATCAAAATCTTCTCCCGAATTGTAATCCCTAACACTTATTATCAAATCAACCATTGGGTATACAACTCCATCACTCTCTTTTACATAGGTGTAATTAAAAGTTTTGAGAGTAATTTGATCTTTATCAAAAACATTAAGAGTTGTTAATTCTGAAAACACCTTAACAAAAACACCACTATTATTAAGAGCTTGAAAAATTGTTTTGTAACAAAGCTTATTTATATCAAAGCCCTTAACTCTATCATTTGCAGATTTTACGTCAACATCTGTCATTTCTTCAATTTTAACTTCTTTCATAATTTCTCCTTACAAATTCCAATCGTATCCTTCTCTCATTAATTCAACATCTTTGAAATATTTTTCTCTCTTTTCCACATAATCACTATCTGGAAATTTTTCACACATAAGATTATATAAAACCTCATTTATATCTGGAGATATTATTTGTCTAACCTTGTTTTCAATAATTAATAATTTTGCCTCATATGGCATGATTAACAAATAACAGCCTCCCATATCCAATTTTATTTCTGGATATAGATTTTTATCTAAACCATATGCCATTCTGCACCCACATTTATCTTTTCTAAGTTCAACGGGCCAAAACCTAAAAGCCCCACTATGAAATTTTTTTCTTGTTTCATCAACAACATCTTTAAAACGATCAAATATTTCTTCATAGCTTAAAGAATCTATTTTAAATTCTTTATCTGTTCTATATTCATCAAATCTCAACATTTTCCCCTCCGGATATCTCTTGGTCGCATTTTATCACACAAACCCCTGCTTGTCAATATTGAAAATTAAAAAAGCCGGTTCAAAACCGACCCCATCTAGACACTCAATTCTTCTTGTCTACATTTTTCCTTTTCTAAACACAGAGACAATAAAACTTCCTCTCTTTTTACTATTTCAAGATCACCCGCTTCTTTATGTTTTTTTATGGATTCTTCAATCATTCCACTAACAATTTTACCCTCAGCCATTGCGTTATAAATTTCAGAATCTTTTCCATACAATCCATAGATTGAACAAATTTCATCTATACCATAAATGATTTTATCTCCATTTTTTGACATCTCAATTTTTGAATAGTCAAATGGTTTTCTTTCACACTTTTTATTTTTCATTGCTTTCTCCTTTAATGCTTTAATTGTATCACAATTCAAAAAAATTGTCAATATTGAAATTTTAAAAAATAATTGACAATTAAATAATAAGGTATTATAATATCATTGAGAAACGACACATAAGTTTGAGGAGTATGCTAAAGTTCGTTTTATAGAGAATGGTCATCGTGGGCTGAAAGTGACCTAAAATTGAATTAGCAGAAGGTAGCAAACGAGTTCAAGCGAAGAAGAATAGTAGACCGCTTGCGTTATGAAAAATACGTTAGTTTTAAAATAAGGAAGAATTTACATTCTTTAAATTAAGGTGGTACCACGGTTAGATAATCGTCCTTATGTTTATTGCAAGCATAAGGTTTTTTGTTTTATAAACCCTGTCATTCTGAGCCCAGTTGAAGAATCTTATAAACAAAAACCTTAATTAACAAAATAAAGGAGAAAGAATTTATGTTAGACAACAAGTATAACATCAATGAAAAAGAACAAAAGTGGCAAAACTTTTGGCAAGAAAAAGGAATCTATAAGTTTGATAAAAACTCAACTAAACCAACTTATTCAATCGACACTCCACCTCCAACAGTTAGTGGAGAACTTCACTTGGGACACATTTCAGGATTTACTCAAGCAGACATGATGGCAAGATTTAGAAGAATGCAGGGACACAACATGTATTATCCTCTAGGCTTCGATAATAACGGTCTCCCAACTGAACTTTTGGTTGAAAAGAAAAAGAACATCCGTGCTCATACGCTTCCTCGTGAAGAATTCACTCGCATTGCTTTAGATTTGGTTTCAACTTACAATCAAAGCTATAGAGATATGATGATTAAATCAGGCATGAGTTGCGATTTAAGTCTTGGCTACAACACAATTGATGACAAAAGCCAAAAAACAAGCCAAAAATCATTTATTGATTTGGCTCGTCGCGGAATTGCTTATCGTGAAGACAAACCAGGTCCTTGGTGTTGTAAATGTAGAACAAGCGTTGCTGCTGCCGAATTGGAAGATAAAGAATTAGACAGCATCTTTAACTATTTAAATTTCCGCCTAGCTGATGGAAACGGAACAATTCCAATTGCAACAACTCGTCCAGAATTCTTACCGGCTTGTGTTGGAATATTTGTAAACCCTGAAGATGAACGATATAAACACTTAATAGGTTCGAAAGTTAAGGTTCCCCTTTTTGAAGAAAATGAAGTTATTGTTAGAGCAGACCAAAAAGTTGGTATAGACAAAGGAACAGGAATCGTTATGTGCTGTACTTTTGGCGACCAAACAGACGTTGAATGGTGGAAAGAATATCATCTTGAATTAAAGAAAGCTATTGATGACGGCGGGAAAATGACTGAAATCGCTGGCAAATACGCCGGAATGAAATCAAGTGAAGCTCGTAAAGCAATTATTGAAGATCTTAAAGAACAAGGTTATATGTTCAAGCAAGATCCTATCACCCACTCTGTTAAAGTTCATGAACGCTGTGATGAACCAATTGAATTCTTAAGTAAAAAACAATGGTTTATTCAAACTTCAACCCCTGAACTCAAACAAAAATGGATCGATCTTGGAAATGAACTAGTTTGGCACCCTGAAACAATGAAGGCTAGATATATCGCTTGGGTTAGTAACTTAAACCAGGACTGGTCAATCTCACGTCAACGTTATTTTGGAGTACCATTCCCTGTTTGGTATTGTAACGAATGTGGAAAAGTTAAACTCGCAGAAATAAACGAATTACCTGTAAATCCACTAACTAAAAACCCAAGTTCACCATGTGAATGTGGTTGCAATGAATTCACTCCAGAACACGATGTTATGGACACTTGGGCAACCAGCTCTGTGACTCCACAAATCAATACAAATTGGGCTGAAGATGAAGAAGGCAGCAAATCAAAAATGCCAATGAGCATGCGTTTCTGCGGTCGCGATATCATCACAACTTGGGACCTTAGAACAATTATAAAATCTTACTACCACCAAGGCTGTTTACCATGGAAAGAACTTCTTGTTAATGGTTGGGTTATGGCAGATAAAGGCGTTAAGTTGAGCAAATCAAAATCAAACACAAAAATTAGTTTAACAGATGCCCTTCGTGACTATGGTGCAGATGTTATTCGTTATTGGTGTGCAAATGGCGCCTATGGTCGAGACGTCTTCTTTAGTGACACAGGATTAAAAGATGGTTATAAACTTTTGAACAAAGTTTGGAATGCATCAAAATTTGTTTTATCATTCCTTTACGATTACACTCCTGTTAAACCAGAAACAATTCTTCCTATGGATCAACACATCATGCATAAGTTCAACGAATGTTTTGAAAAGACATACAAGTTCTATGAAGAAAGAGTAACATATCTCGAATCTTTACAGGAAAAGAATGATGTTCTTGCAAGTGAAGATGCAACAGAAGAAGAAAAAGCAGAAGCTGCATATGGTACTGCTGAAATCATTGTAGAGCAGTTTATCGTTGC